>CAMGRE010000058.1 GCA_946061355.1 uncultured bacterium
ATATCATGTTCGGAAAAGGTATCTCCAGAATGGGGGATATTCTGGATCTCGCGGCTGAGTGCGGCGTGATCAATAAGAGTGGTGCATGGTATGCCTATGAGGGAAATAAGATCGGTCAGGGCAGAGAGAATGCCAAACTGTATCTGGAAACGAATGAAACTGTTGCGGCTGAAGTGGAGCGCAGGGTGAGGGAGCATTACGGACTGATCAAGGCGGATGCGAAAGACTCTGCCGCAGACACTGCAGGAAAGGAAGCAAAGTGACGGTCGAATGAAAGTCCTTAAGATAGAAGAACTGTCTAAGACAAGATATAGAGTGATCACTGATAACGGATTCGCCTTTGTATTATACAAAGGCGAATTGCGTCATTATGGCATTGCGGAGGGGGTAGAACTCAGCCGGAAGACAGAACGTGAGATCCGGGAGGAACTGCTGCCTAAGAGAGCAAAGCTGCGAGCCATGAATCTTTTGACAAAACGTCAGTATACCGGGAAACAGCTGCATGACAAGCTGATACAGGGCGGTTATGATGAACAGACGGCGGAGGCGGCGCTTGACTATGTCCGGTCTTTCCATTATGTGGATGATGTGGAGTATGCTGCTGAATTTATCCGCTGCAATGCGGATAAGCGCAGTCGTCGTGAGATTGAACAGAAGCTGAGACAGAGGGGAATTTCTGCGGAAATGATTACCGAAGCTTTTGACAGGATGGATGAATTGGGCTTTGCGTGTGATGAGGAGGAGATGATCCGTACTTTGCTGCAAAAAAAACATTTTGATCCGTCACAGGCAGATGAGCGGGAAAAACAGCGTCTGTACGGCTTCTTTTACCGAAAGGGGTTCCGGTTGGATCTGGTGAGGCGTCTGATGGGAGATACTTTTACTTGACATAACATGAAATAACGTTTAAAATTTAAGTGTTGTAATTTCGAACATCGAATATGTGAAAATGTATTCTATAAAAGATATTTGCACAATGAAAAATGAATAAGGAGGTGCTCCTGTACATGCTTTACTATGTATTGACAGTAGTTGTTACGCTGATCATAGCGATACCTGCAGCTGCTGCTGTGGCTACATCTTACCGTAAAAAAGTGGTGGAGACAAAGATTGGCAATGCGGAGGAGAAGGCGCGCGAGATCATTGACGAAGCGCTGAAGACCGCAGAAGCGAAGAAACGCGAAGGCTTGCTCGAGATCAAGGAGGAGTCCATTCGCACAAAGAATGAGCTGGATAAGGAGATTAAAGAACGCCGGAACGAAGTGCAGCGTTCGGAGAGAAGAATTCAGCAGAAGGAAGAGAACATCGATAAGAAAGCGGATTCTATCGAGAAGAAGGAGGCTGCGCTGACAGCTAAGGAACAAGAGCTGGAGAAGCAGAAGGTGGAGATTTCCAAGCTCAATGAACAAAGAGTACAGGAACTGGAACGAATCTCAGGATTAACCTCTGAACAGGCAAAAGATTATCTGTTAAAAACCGTTGAAGACGAAGTAAAACACGAGACGGCCAAAATGATCAAGGAGATGGAGAACCGGGCAAAAGAGGAGGCAGACAAAAAGGCAAAAGAGTATGTGATCAATGCCATACAGAAATGTGCTGCCGATCATGTGTCTGAGGCAACGATCTCCGTGGTTCAGCTTCCCAATGACGAGATGAAGGGAAGGATTATCGGAAGAGAAGGAAGAAACATCAGGACATTGGAGACAATGACCGGTGTGGATCTGATCATTGATGATACTCCGGAAGCTGTGATCTTATCCGGTTTTGATCCGATCCGCAGGGAAGTGGCCCGCATTGCTTTGGAGAAATTGATCGTTGATGGACGTATTCATCCTGCCAGAATCGAAGAGATGGTAGAGAAGGCTCAAAAAGAAGTAGAAGTCATGATTAAAGAGGAAGGTGAGGCTGCCACACTGGAGGTAGGTGTGCATGGCATTCATCCCGAACTCGTAAGATTACTTGGAAAGATGAAGTTTAGAACCAGCTACGGACAGAACGCGTTAAAGCATTCTATCGAGGTGGCGCAGCTTTCCGGTCTGCTTGCTGCTGAGATGGGACTTGATGTAAGACTTGCGAAACGTGCCGGTCTGCTGCATGATATCGGAAAAGCAGTGGATCATGAGATGGAAGGATCCCATATCCAGCTTGGTGCAGAGCTTTGCCGGAAGTATAAAGAGGGTGCCGTTGTCATCAACAGCGTGGAATCCCATCATGGCGATGTGGAAGCACAGTCACTGATTGCATGTATTGTTCAGGCCGCAGATACCATTTCTGCTGCAAGGCCCGGTGCGAGAAGAGAGACGGTTGAGACATATACCAGCAGATTAAAACAGCTTGAAGATATTACGAATGACTTCAAGGGTGTAGATAAGTCCTTTGCAATTCAGGCAGGCAGAGAGGTTCGTGTGATGGTAGTTCCTGAGCAGATTTCAGATGCAGACATGGTGCTGCTTGCACGAGATATTTCCAAGAAGATCGAAGCTGAGATGGAATATCCCGGACAGATCAAGGTCAACGTGATCCGCGAATCCCGTGTGACCGATTATGCGAAATAAAAGCAGTGTGTTTGGAAAGAAGGAGTAAACATGTTATTGTTAATGGGCGGAATGCTGGTGATCATTATAGCAGTCGTTGTTGTAGCAGCGGTTTCAGCTGTGGTAGCGGCAGTGGCAGCCAGCGAGGATATTGATTCGTAACCATAACGAAGGATGTGATAAGAGGTATCAGAGTGATCTGATACCTCTTATTTTTGTGTGCCTCAGTATGCAGAATGGCTGTCGGGAGGAAGGCATTCTGTATTTCTTATTTTTTTCTGTTTATTTTGCTTGTGTATTTGGAGTTCTTGTTGTAAAATAGTTAAAGTATGCGAATGTACTATTGTATACAATAATTCAATCTTGCGTGAAATCCTCATGATTTTATTGCAGAAAGACAGATTAAAGGGGTGCAGATCATGAAACCGTATACGGAATACAGTAAAGAGGAATTGCTTTCCTGTAAGGCAGAGTTGGAACAGGCGTACAAAGAAGCACAGGCAAAGGGACTGAAGCTTGATATGTCCCGTGGCAAGCCTGCAGCGGTTCAGCTTGATATGGGAATGGGACTGATGGATGCGCTGACGAAAGGATCGGCAATGAAATCCGAGTCCGGGATCGACACCAGAAATTATGGCGGTATGGATGGAATTCCGGAGGCAAAGCAGCTTATGGCGGGGATCATGGGAATTCAGGATCCCGATCAGGTGATTGTGTTTGGTAATGCAAGTCTTTCCATCATGTACGATACGATTTCAAGGTCTGTGACGCACGGCGTGATGGGAAGTACACCATGGTGCAAACTCGATCAGGTGAAGTTCCTGTGTCCGGTGCCGGGATATGACAGGCATTTTGCCATCACAGAGCATTTTGGCATTGAGATGATCAATGTGCCGATGACGAGCGAAGGACCGGATATGGATGTGGTGGAGAAACTGGTCAGTGAAGATGTGTCCATCAAGGGAATCTGGTGTGTGCCGAAATATTCCAATCCTCAGGGAATCACGTATTCCGATGAAACAGTGCGGAGAATGGCCGCGCTGAAGCCGGCGGCAGAGGATTTCAGAATTTTCTGGGACAATGCTTATGCGGTACATCATCTGTATGATGAGGATCAGGACGAGCTCCTCGATATCATGGCGGAATGTGAGAAAGCGGGAAATCCCGATATGGTATATGAGTTTGCCTCGACCTCCAAGGTCAGCTTCGCGGGAGCAGGGATTGCGGCGATGGCAGCCTCTAAGGCAAATCTCGATTATGTGAAAAAGTCCATGACGATCCAGACGATCGGTTATGACAAGGTGAATCAACTCCGCCATGTGCGCTATTTTAAGGATATGGGCGGGATCAGGGCTCATATGAAGAAGCATGCGGAAATTATGCGTCCCAAGTTTGAAGCGGTGGAACATGTACTTGAGAAGGAACTTTCGGGGCTTGGTATCGGAAGCTGGGTGAAACCGAAGGGAGGATATTTTATCACCTTCGAGGCGATGGAGGGCTGTGCTAAGAGCATCGTGGCAAAATGTAAGGAGGCAGGTGTTGTGCTGACAAAGGCCGGAGCTCCTTTCCCTTATGGAAAAGATCCTAAGGACAGCGTGATCCGTATCGCACCGTCATTTCCGACACCGGAAGAACTGGCGGCTGCAACAGACCTGTTTGTACTTTGTGTCAAACTGGCAAGTGTGGAAAAGCTTTTGGAGAAGTAGTATAAAACTACCATGATGGCGTGGGAGATGCGCCATGGAAGGTGAAAGTATGAGTGACGAATATCAATATAAAAGAGTTGGAAGGGAACTGATCCATAAAGGTGCGATCATTGATTATTATCAGGATACGATAAAACTGCCGGACGGAAGAGAAGAGAAGTGGGATTTTATCGACCATAAGGGAGCCGCGGCAGTCGTTCCTGTGAAGGAAGATGGCAGGATCCTTATGGTGCGTCAGTACCGGAATGCACTGGAGCGGTATACGCTTGAGATCCCGGCCGGAGGACTGAACGGTGCCGATGAGCCGACAGCGGTTGCTGCGGCGAGAGAGCTTGAGGAAGAGACAGGATATCGCTGCAAGGAACTGGAACTTTTGATCTCCGTCCGCACGACAGTTGCTTTCTGCAATGAGAAGATTGATGTTTATACGGCGAGAAACCTGGTTCCCGGGGTGCAGCATCTGGATGACGATGAGTATCTGGGCGTGGAGGAACATACCATTGAGGAACTTGAGCAGATGATCCTGCGTCAGGAGATCCAGGATGCCAAGACGATTGCCGCGCTGATGGCATATAAGGTGAAATACAGTGTATAGTGTATTATGAGGCACATCAGGCGAAATGCGGCATATATAATAAAACAGGGCATATACTTTAGAAAAAATAAAAGAAGGATATGCCTTGTTTTCAATCAAAAAGAGATGGAGAGGGGCAGAGCAGCCACATATGGCTCTGCCCTTTTTGGCGGGACTGATGGCCGGTATCCTGTTCGTCTATTTCCATGCGGATTCCTGGAGCGCACAACATCAGGCGGCAAATTCCGCATTAATAAAGCGGCTGGGTACGATGGAGCTGGATACAGGGACGTTTTTCTGGTATGTCCTGCGCAAGAGACTGGCAGTTCTCTGGACGCTGGCTATCCTGGCAACGACCTTTGCCGGCATGGTCACAACTTACCTGTTTGTGTTCTGGGCGGGAATCAGTGCCGGAGTGATGGCATCTACGCTCGTTCTGCAGTTCGGGATTAAGGGAGGGATTCTCTTTGCGGGAGGACTGCTGCCCCAATACCTGTGTTATATCCCGGCCTTCCTGATGATGTTTGCGTGGTGCATGAGAGTGTATTTGCAGCTTTACGGCGGAGAATACAGTGCATATCAGGAGGAGGAAGGTGGCAGGAGAAAACGGCTGATCCCGACAATTCTGATCGTCCATGGAGTTGTCATAACGGGAGTTTTTCTGGAAAGTTATGTTAATCCCAATTTTATTGCAGAGATATTAAAAATTTTTTAAAAGCCTGTTTTACAAGATATGGTGTCTTGACAAAACGGGCTTTTCGATATGTTGTGTATCCTGCATAAAATGGGACTTTTGTGGAAAAAAATGGAGAAAATAGCATTTGATTTTCCCATGGAACCTTATTATAATATCTTTTAGACAGCTTTTTTCACCGAAAAGAGAAAGCTTATGAGGAGAGGTATCGATTTCATGCAGAATGAGATAATGGGGTTCATTTCCTATTTACATAACGTGAAAAAGAAATCCAGCAATACGGAATTGTCCTATAAGCGTGACTTATGTAAACTTCAGAGTTATATGGAGGAGCGCGGGATCCATTCGTTTGCGGAGATCACGTCCGCGGATCTGCACGCCTATGTGTCGTATCTGAATGACAATCATTTTGCATCGGCCACAGTTTCCAGAAATATTGCATCCATCAAGGCGCTGTATCAGTATCTATTGGCAGAGGGAATCGTATCTGAGAATGTTGCAGAGGAGTTGAAAGCTCCCAGGATCGAGAAAAAACTTCCGGAAATACTGACGATGGAAGAAGTAGTGTGTCTGCTGAATCAGCCGTCAGGGGACAGCATAAAGGAGATTCGTGACAAGGCCATGCTGGAACTTCTTTATGCAACCGGTATCCGCGTGACGGAACTGATCACACTTTCCATTCATGATCTGAATCTGCAGATGAGTTTCATTCTGTGCAGGGACAGCAATAAGGAGCGGCTTGTGCCTTTTGGCAAAGAAGCGCGCGCAGCGCTGGTGCGTTATCTGGAGAAAGCGAGAGACCAGCTGCTTGGCGGAATGCCGCAGGACGTGCTCTTTGTGAATTGTTCCGGACAGCCGATGAGCCGTCAGGGATTTTGGAAACTGATCAAATATTATGCGAAGAAGGCCGGTATTCAGGCCGATATCACGCCGCATACGCTCAGACATTCGTTTGCGGCACATCTGGTGGAAAACGGTGCGGATCTGCGCAGCGTGCAGGAGATGCTGGGACATTCCGATATCTCCACGACACAGATCTATGCGAATATGAATCATAACAGGATCAGAGAAGTATATGCAAAGGCTCATCCGAGAGGATGAGCCTTTTTTAGGTTTTCGCGCCATGGGCGCGTTCATACTATTCGTAATCGGCGATATCGTAGATCAGCCGTTCGCTGTCTTCCCAACCGAGACACGGATCGGTGATGGATTTGCCATAGACGCCGTCGCCGATCTTCTGGCAGCCTTCCACCAGATAACTTTCGATCATCACGCCTTTGACAAGTTTGTGAATATCCCTGTTCAGCTTGCGGCTGTGCATGACTTCTTTTACGATGCGGATCTGCTGCTCAAACTGTTTGTTGGAGTTGTTGTGGTTGGCATCGATGATCGTTGCGGGATTCATCAGATCCATTTTGTTGTACATCTCCAACAGGCTGTTCAAGTCTTCGTAATGGTAGTTGGGCAGGCTGCGTCCGTATTTATTGACGGATCCTCGCAGCACAGTGTGCGCCAGAGGATTTCCCGTGGTGTTGACCTCCCATCCGCGGTAGATGAAGGAGTGGGGATGCTGCGCCGCAAACACAGAATTCAGCATGATTGAGAAATCGCCGCTGGTAGGATTTTTCATGCCGGCGGGCACATCAAAACCGCTGACGGTAAGACGGTGCTGCTGATCCTCCACGGAGCGGGCACCGATGGCAACATAGGACAGGATATCCTGTACATAGCGCCAGTTCTCGGGATAGAGCATCTCGTCCGCAGCGGTAAGCCCCGATTCCGCAATGGCGCGGATGTGCATTTTTCTCATCGCGATGAGACCGGCGAGAAAATCAGGCTTCTTCTCGGGATCCGGCTGATGCAGGATTCCCTTGTAGCCTTCCCCGGTTGTGCGGGGCTTGTTCGTATAGATGCGGGGGATCAGGATGAGTTTGTCCTTAACCTTTTCGTTTACCTTTGCGAGCCTTGTGACATAGTCGCATACGGCGTCCTCATTATCTGCAGAACACGGGCCGATGATGACGAGAAATTTATCGCTTTCTCCCGTGATCACCTTTTTGATCTCTTCATCCCGTTCCTCTTTTAGCGCGGCGAGAGCCGGCGGTACGGGATACTGTTCCCTGATCTCGGCAGGGGCAGGCAATTTTTTTATGAATTCAAATGACATTTCATGTTCCTCTTTTCCTGTAAATACGCTGCAGGTATGCTTAAACCTCCGATACCGGCGCTTCTTTCGTATTATAGAAAAAGAGATGGGTAAAGTCAAGATTTGCTTAAAACGGAGCGCGGATATATCCCGGACATCGCGCGCAAAGGCATTTTAGGTATACCTGCGTACGGCGCCATAGTTTAGGAAGGTCATGAGAAGCTGGCTCAGCAGAAGGCCCCACAGATATCCGTTGATGCCTGTGAGCGGAACAAGGAAAAAGGTGAACAGCAGACGGATGAGCAGAGCGATCACACTGAAGCAGAAAGTGGGGACGGTGTGTCCCAATCCGTGGAGAATGCTGGACATCGTTCCTGACAGATAGAGAAATGGGCAGATGAAACTAAGGGTCAGGATGAAAGAGTCCGCCATCTTACTGTCAAAGAGAATGATTCCGGCGAGATTTCCAAGCAGCAGGAAAAGAATCGTGCAGAGCACGCCAAAAATGCTGCTGCATATCGTGGATTTTCTGACAGCACGCCGTATGGCGAGGCGATTGTTGCTCAGGTCCGCTTCCGAGATGACCGGCAGGAGAAGTACGCAGAAAGAGTTGATCAGCGCGGACGGAAACAGGATCAGGGGCAGCGCCATACCGGTGAGCACGCCGTAGACGGAGAGCGCCTGAGAATTTGTCATTCCGTGTCGCATCAGGCAGACGGGCAGATAAACTGCTTCCATACTCTGCAGAAAGTTGATAACCAACCGGTTGGCGCTGAGCGGCGCAGCCAGCAGGAACATCTTCCGCAGAAGTCCGGGCGGCACCAGGCGGTCGGAATCGTGCCGGGAACGGGAGTACGTCAGGCTGCCAGGGTGAACGGTTGAACGGGCACGCGACAGGCAGCCCGGATAGATGACTTCCAGTTTAGTAAAGCGCGCATAGATGGCAAAGAGGGACAGGAGAACGGCACAGGCTTCTCCGAGGGCAAGTCCTGCCGCCGCACAGCCGATTCCGGGTGTTTCTCCGCGCAGGATGATCCGGCGGCATAACAGGAAGACACTTCCCACTCTGGCGACCTGCTCCACGATCTGCGTAGCGGCAGGAAGGGACGTTTTCTTGATGCCGTAGAAATAGCCGTTTGCCAGAGAATGAATGGCGCTGAGCGGAATGGAGAGGGAGAAGATGCGAAGCAGAGGAGCTGTTCTTTTTTCCATCAGGAAATGTATGGAAATAAAATCAGCAAAATGGTAAATAATACAAGTGCA
Source organism: uncultured bacterium (assembly GCA_946061355.1). GTDB lineage: Bacteria > Bacillota > Clostridia > Lachnospirales > Lachnospiraceae > VSOB01. The sequence goes on from CAMGRE010000058.1 coordinate 8,918, forward strand.
GAGTATGGAGAGCGGAAGGGAGAGGACTGCACCCGTGAGCAGGATATGCAGCGAAGTACGGTAATCCTTTGTGCTTGTCTCGGATGCCACGTATTTCGAGATGGCAGTCTGGATCCCGGCTGCGGTAAGAGAAAAGGATAACGCCATCACGGGGGAGATCAGCTGATAGATTCCCATTCCTTCCTCTCCGAAGGTCTTAGAAAGGAATGCTCTGTAGAAAAAACCGATCAGACGGCTGGCAAATCCTGTGAGCGTCAGAAGCAGCGTACCGGTGATCAGCGGATTGCCTGTAAAGGGAAGCCGTCGGTTCCATTTTCTTTGATAATTTCGGTTCATGGGATTGTTTCCGGCACATATTTTTGATAAATTATATGCAGGAGCGCTTGTTGACAGAACAAGGGTACGGTGCTATAGTGAAAATGCTAAATTCGTAGTGGTTTAGTAGGAAATAAAAATATAAGGAGTGGGTTGGAATGAAGCCATTGATATATCTGGATAATGCGGCGACGACAAAGACCGCAAAGGAAGTTGTGGATGCCATGCTTCCTTATTTTACGGAGGATTACGGCAATCCCAGCAGTCTGTATTCCCTGGGAGCCAAGAGCAAGGAAGCGGTGACAAAGGCGCGTGAGACGATCGCGGGAACGCTGGGAGCCCAGTCGAATGAGATCTATTTTACCGCAGGAGGATCCGAGTCGGACAACTGGGTGTTCAAGGCAACCGCGGACGCATATGAACAGAAAGGAAAACATATCATTACGTCGAGGATCGAGCATCATGCAATCCTCCACACATGTGATTATCTTGCCAAAAAAGGCTTTGAGATCACATATATCGATGTGGATGAGAACGGAATCCTGAAGTTGGATGAGCTTGAGAAGGCGATCCGTCCCGACACGATCCTGATCAGTGTTATGTTTGCAAATAACGAGATCGGAACAATCCAGCCGATCAAAGAGATCGGTGAGATCGCCAGGAAACACGGCGTGCTGTTCCACACCGATGCGGTACAGGCGTACGGTCATGTGCCGATCAACGTGGATGAGTGCAATATCGATATGCTCAGCGCCAGCGGACATAAATTTAACGGGCCGAAGGGAATCGGTTTCCTGTATATCCGCAAGGGAGTGAAGATCCGTTCCTTTGTGCACGGGGGACAGCAGGAGCGCGGCAGGAGAGCCGGCACCGAGAATGTGACGGGTATCGTGGGCATCGGAGCAGCGGCAGAGCGCGCTTTCCGTGTCATGGAGGAGAGAAACAAGCGGGAGATCGAACTCAGGGATTACCTGATTGCACAGATTGAGGAGAAGATCCCTTACTGCAGACTGAACGGAGACAGAGTCAGGAGACTTCCAAACAATGTGAATTTCAGTTTTCAGTTCGTGGAGGGAGAATCTTTGCTGATCTGTCTGGACGGGGAAGGAATTTGTGCTTCCACAGGGTCAGCTTGTGCATCCGGTTCGCTGGATCCTTCCCATGTTCTGCTTGCGATCGGACTGCCGCATGAGATCGCGCATGGTTCTTTGCGTCTGACGCTCGGCGAGGAGACGACGAAGGAGGAATTGGATACAGTTGTTGCGGCGCTTGTGAAGATTATTGAGCGTCTGCGAAATATGTCTCCGCTGTATGAGGATTTTTTGCGAAAGCAATGAGCAGTGCGTCTGCATGCAGAGACAAACCGACTGCTGGCAGGCGGTTTTGACTATGCATACAGACATAGGGCGAAGCCCGCGAATGAGGAAGCCGGAGGCTTCCGAATTTGCACTGCGATAACAGATAAAAATAGAAATGGAGGAATAGAGAATGTACAGTGAAAAAGTAATGGATCACTTTCAGAATCCCAGAAATGTGGGAGAGATAGAGAACGCCGCGGGCGTTGGTACGGTGGGCAATGCCAAATGCGGCGATATCATGAGGATTTATCTGGACATTGATGAGAATCAGATCATCCGTGATGTGAAGTTCAAGACGTTTGGATGTGGCGCTGCGGTGGCTACCAGCAGCATGGCGACTGAGATGGTAAAGGGCAAGAGCATCCAGGAAGCGATGCAGATTACCAATAAGGCAGTTGCCGAGGCACTCGACGGGCTTCCACCGGTCAAGATGCACTGTTCTCTGTTGGCGGAGGAGGCGATCCATGCCGCACTCTGGGACTATGCGGAGAAAAACCACATCACCATCGAGGGATTGAAGAAACCGAAGTCCGATATCCATGAGGGTGAGGAAGACGAGAGCGAAGAGTATTAGGATCATAGCATGAAGAAAAAAGTGGTAGTGGGGATGTCGGGAGGCGTGGATTCCTCCGTGGCGGCATGGCTTCTGAAAGAGCAGGGCTATGATGTCATCGGTGTGACGATGCAGATCTGGCAGGATGAGGACGCGGCGCTCACACAGGAGAACGGTGGCTGCTGCGGATTGTCCGCTGTGGACGATGCACGCAGAGTGGCTCAGACCATAGGCATTCCCTATTATGTAATGAATTTTAAGAACGAATTCAGGCGTTCGGTCATGGATTATTTCGTTGCGGAATATCTGCGTGGCAGGACGCCGAATCCATGTATTGCCTGTAACCGGTATGTCAAATGGGAGTCATTGCTTAAGAGGAGTCTTGAGATTGGTGCGGATTATATTGCCACGGGTCACTATGCCAGGGTGGCGCATCTTCCGAATGGGAGATATGCCCTGCAGATTTCGAAGACGGGGAAAAAGGATCAGACGTATGCCCTTTACAATCTGACACAGGAGCAGCTGGCCCATACGCTCATGCCTGTCGGGGATTACACCAAGGAGGAGATCCGCGGGATTGCGGAGGAGCAGAAGCTTCCCGTGGCACACAAGCCGGACAGTCAGGAGATCTGCTTTATCCCGGACAATGACTATGCGGGCTTCATCGACAGGGAGGCTGGAGAGCAGGTGCCGCCGCCGGGGCAGTTTGTCACATCGGACGGCCGGTTGCTCGGCACGCATAAGGGCATTACCCATTACACGGTCGGACAGCGCAAAGGGCTGAATCTGGCGATGGGACATCCCGTGTTCGTCACGCAGATCCGACCGGAGACGAACGAAGTCGTCATCGGGGAGGCGGAGGATGTGTTCACGGATACGCTGACGTGCAGTAATCTCAATTGCATGGCGGTGGATGCGTTTCATGACGGGGAAAGCTTTCTGGGGAAGATCCGCTACGGACACGGCGGAGAGGAATGTACGGTGAGAATGCTCGACCGGGACACGCTGGAGTGCACATTCAAAAAGCCTGTGCGGGCAGTGACGCCGGGACAGGCTCTGGTGTTATACCGCGACGGCTATGT
>CAMGRE010000059.1 GCA_946061355.1 uncultured bacterium
GGGCCGGCTGACAATTGTTTGTGATATTTCCCCGCCAGAGCCGTCAGGTTTTGCTTCCTGCCTTCTCTTTATCACGCCTCGAACGAGTCTGTAGATCACCGCCAACACAAGCAGAACGATTCCGACCGCTGTCCACACAAGGATACCCGGAGTGAGGATACGGATATGGCTCTCTCCAAAAACGACCGTCGGGAGCAGCGCTGTCACCGCAAGAAAAGGAATGGCAAGAATCCTTCCGACCGTGATCCTGATCACGAAATAGAATATGATCATCCACAGCAGAAACATTGCATTCTGAAACCATACCGCCGCCTCCTGCCTGTTACCCAGAAAGGAAAGTACGAAATGAAGCAGCTGCGTATACGCTCCCTGGACAGTAAAGTTCTGCCAGGTCAGACCCGGCAGTGCGGCTTTGCCCACCTGCGCCGATTCAAAAAAAGACATTCCGCCCTGAATTTCACAACCGCCTCTGTCCAACAGATAAAAGCGTATTCCTGCCGATGCTGCAACCAGCGCGATCACCAATATTATCTCTGCCCATATCGGAAAACGAATTTCTTTTTTTTGTTTCATCTTCTGTCTTCCAAATATTCCTTCTTAAGGAGTTCTACCATCTCCATGTATTTCTGCCGGCACTCATCATTCTGCTTCTGTTCGATCAGCCTGACACACGGACGGATATAATTTTCCCAAAGGAAAAGATACTTCTCCCTGCGGTCATCCTCCTTGTTAATACGTTTCACAATGGTGGGAGCAATGTCATAATACTGATTTACCAGTTCCTCCCCCTCCGGTGTACTGCCGAGATACCGATCCCGATAATCTTTTATCAGATTCAACTCGTAACAGTTTTCCGGGCGGCCAACACTCTCACAAACGGCCGTGGTAATATAACAAAGTTTCCTGCGGAATCCCTTGTTCAAACTGTCAAAATCCGCTGCCTGAATCGGACTGTTCTTAAAATGCTCAGACCATTTCCGGCTGATCACATCCGTCAGATCCCTGTATTTCCCATTCTCAAGCGACAAAATAGCAGGAAACACAAACGTGACCATATACATATTGAAGGTGAGCCGCATATTTTCCTTTGCGCGCTTTCCGTTCTGGTCATCCAACGCAGCTTCTGCACGCGATACAATGATACCTGCAATCTCTTCCGCTGTCTGATCCGGTCCGGAAGACGCGTCCATACTCTTTCTCAACGCCTTTAACAGTTCTGTGTGTTTTGCGAGATACTGCTCAAAACTGTCGGTATAACTGTCCCTGTTAAATCCTTTTATCACTTTATCCGCATTATCAAAAAGAGACGCTGCAGACTCCGTAAACTCTGCGATTGCCTGCTCATAAACGATCGTATCTGCCTGTCTGCTTTCTTCTACTGTAAATTCCTGACCGCAGAACATACAGATGACATGATCCCTTCCCTCCGGGATCTGCATAACTTCATTACATTTCGGACATCTGCCCTCTCTGTATTCCATGAACTTCTCTCCTTAATACCGCCTGATCATTCATCCCAGTTGGTGTACACAGCCTGTACATCGTCATCATCTTCCAGAAGATCCAGCGTCCTCTGCAGATTCTTGATCGCAGTCTCATCTGTAAGTTCCACATAATTCTGCGGAATCATAGTCACCTCCGCAGATGCCATGGCAATGCCGCCGTCCTCCAGAGCCTTCCTGACCTCTTCAAAACAGTCGGGATCCGTGATGATCTCAAAACTGTCATCCTCCTCAGCAAAATCTTCTGCACCTGCGTCAAGCGCCATCATCATCAGATCATCTGCCTCCAGATCACACTCTTCCTTATCCACAATGATCTGGCCTTTTTTGTCAAACATGAAGGACACGCAGCCCTGCGTGCCGATATTTCCCTGTCCTTTTGTAAAGGCGCTTCTCACATTTGCGGCAGTTCTGTTCTTATTATCCGTCAGGGCATCCACAATGATTGCGATTCCGTTCGGACCATATCCCTCGTAAGTCACATACTCATAATTTACGTTGCCGCCTTCTCCGGCCGCCTTCTTGATACCTCTCTCGATCGTATCATTCGGCATATTGTTTGCTTTTGCCTTTGCAACTACGGCTGCCAGTTTAAAGTTATTATTGACATCCGGACCGCCTTCTTTTACCGCAACGGCAATTTCTCTTCCGATGATCGTAAAGATCTTGCCCTTTGCCGCATCATTTTTTTCTTTCTTATGCTTAATATTCGCAAATTTTGAATGTCCTGACATGTTTTGTTCTCCTCTTCTCTTGCTTCTGCTTACGCAGCCGCTTGTTTTTCTCCTGCGCCTATCATATCATTATCCGGGATTTTCTTCAAGTCTGGTGACGAGCACTGTCTGGATCACATTGTTTTTCACCGTCATTACCTTAAAGTTATATCCCTGATATTCCACTTCAAACTGCTCATCCTCTCTCGGGATCCGATCCATCTTTGAGATCAGGAAACCATTGAGCGTCTCAAACTCTTCCTCCTCAAACTTGATGCCAAACCGGTCTTCCAGTTCCTCAAGCGGAGTCAGTCCCTCGATGATATATTCATTCTCGCTCTTTTCTTCTATGTAACAGTCGTCCTCATCATACTCATCCATGATGTTGCCGACGATCTCTTCCAGAATATCTTCCATGGCAACAAGTCCTGCCGTCTGTCCGTACTCATCAATCACGATCACCATCTGTATCTTCATGGACTGCATATTATGAAAAAGTACATCCAGGTTCCTGGTCTCGGGAATGAATTTCACCTCCCGTAGCAGTCCTTTGATACTCTTTACACTTCTGGAGGATGCCGAAGCCACATGCTGTTCCTGATATCGAATGGCATCCTTAAAGTGCAGGATTCCGATAATATGATCAATATCACCGACATATACGGGATACCTGCTGTTACTCTCACCCACCATAAAGGAAATGGCTTCCTGAAGGGAAATATCCCCGTCAATGGCAAGTATATTTTTCCTGTGAGTCATGATATCCTGAGCTTCCTTGTCACCAAACTCAAAGATATTGGTGATCATCTCCGCCTCACTCGCCTGGAGGACGCCCTGCTCATGACCTTCATTCACCATGGAAATGATCTCTTCCTCCGTCACATCCATGCCATCCTCATCTGCCTTAATCCCAAACAGCCGCAGGATTCCCGATGCCGTCAAATTGATCAGCCACGTAAACGGAAGGAAGAGCTTCGTAGCAAAATATACGGGATTGACTGCCATATACGCCCATTGCTCCGGGTATCTTGAAGCAATCCTTTTGGGAACAATCACTCCAAGTGTGAGCAGAACAAAAATGCACAGGACACCGGAAACAAGCAGTGAAATCACAGCTGAGGGTTCATCACCCATCATCCCACCAGTCAGTACAAGCGTCACCTGCTGCAGCCATGCGCGCACAAAAATCGCAAACTGTCTGACGCAGAAACCTCCCGCCGTCAGATTCACAAATGTCACCACAAAATGAACGGTATTGATATAGTGTCCGGGATCACAGATCAGGCAGAATAATCTCTCAGCCTTTGCATTCTTTTCTTCTGCTGCCTTCCGCTCAACTTCCTTGCTGTTCAGCGCATGGATCGCCGCTCCGAATCCATAAAAAAATATGTCCACGATAATTAAAAGTACAAAATAAAAGATACCGGCAGTAGGCCCACCATCGTCCATCTCTTCATCTCCTCTTATCTTTTCTGCCGCACTCATGCGTCATTCCAAAAACATAATACAAAATATAACATCTTCTCTTTACTGCGTCAAGAAGCTGTCCTGTGCCCTGTATATATCAGCTGCGTCAGGAAACCGGAGATGTCCGGACCCTGATCTCCTCCTCCGTCACCTCTACCACTACATCTGTATCCAGTGTGGTATAAACTTGCGCTCCCACAATTTCAAGTGCCTTCTTTGTCTCCTCCTCCGGTGCGCCGGCAGTGACTACCGCCACGGACGGATGGAGTCTCTCGATCAAATCTGTTCCTTTCCCCTCATCCCGGCCGTGATGCGTGCATTTATACACATCCACCTGCGGCAGTTCTTCCTCAAGCAGCTCTGTGATCCGTTTCTTTTTGGCATCCCCTGCAAAAAAGATCCTCCGTCCTTCATACTCTGCGAGCACCGCAATCGAATAATTGTTGGTATTCTCATATTCCGCTTCCTTTGGCGGATATACCGTAAGCGTCAAATCTCCATATGTATATTGCCGAACTTCTGTCGGAACTGTAACCAGCTCACCCTTTAGCCTGTCCTCAAGTTCTCCCTGTAGATCCGATCCCTTTTTTGCTTCCGTCTGAATCACCTGATCAACCGGAAACTGTTCCAATATTCCTGCTGCACCTCCAATGTGATCCTTGTCCGGATGCGTGAGGATCATCAGATCAATCTGTGACACTCCGGCCTCTTCCAGCTGATCGATCAGTCTCCCACTGTCCTGATAAACTCCCGTGTCTATTATGACATCTGTGTCATCTACATGAAGCAAAATGGCGTCCGCATCCTCACTGCAGCCATAAAAATACACAGAAAGCGGAAGGTTCTCTGTCTCTTTGCCGTTCCGGCAGCCACTGACCGCACCCGCCATCAGAAGAAGAACCAACAGACAACCCGCAAGCTTCCTGTGCCGATTTTTTGTCCCGTTTATCCTGTCACCAAACCTCTTCACAAATGACCTCACTCTATGTATCCAGTTCAAGACTGACTGCGAGGCCTTTGTTAACACGCTCCATGATGTCCTGATCCAGATGACATATCTTATCTTTTAATCGTTTCTTATCAATTGTTCTAAGCTGTTCCAGCAGGATCACGGAATCTTTTACCATCTGATATCTGTCCGCATCCAACTCGATATGCGTAGGCAGCTTAGCTTTGTTCAGCTTTGATGTAATCGCAGCGCAGATCACCGTGGGACTGTGCCGGTTTCCGATATCGTTCTGCACGATCAGCACCGGACGGATCCCTCCCTGCTCCGAGCCGATTACAGGGCGTAAATCTGCGTAATATACATCTCCACGTTTCATGAATCAAACACACTTCCTTCAACTTTTTTAACTATTATTTCCTTTTTTCCGGAAGGTATTCAAAATCTTTATAATAATCCTTTGTCCCGACGATCCTGCCGCCTTTTACATAAACTCTCGGCACACGTTTGGAAAAATCACATACCAGTTCATAATTAAACCGACCCGACAATTCTCCCAGCTCCTCTGCCGTGATCATAAGGTCGCCGTCTTTTCCGAGGAGTGTCACCGCATCCCCTTCCTTTGCTTCCGGGATATCCGTGACATCCACCATCATCTGATCCATACATACTCTGCCAAGAATAGCCGCTTTCCTGCCACGGATCAGCACATACCCTTTTCCTGACAGGCTTCTGGGATAGCCGTCCGCATATCCGACCGGGATCGTCGCCACGCGCATCGTATCCTTTACCTCAAACGTCCCCCCGTAACTGATCTGCCTGCCCTTCTCGAGAGACTTGATGTAAACGATATGGCTTCTCAATGTCATCAGCGGTTTCAGATCGATAATATCACGCTCCACCTCATCTGACGGCCACAGACCATACAACGTAATACCCGCGCGCACCACATCCATATTTGCCTCCGGCATGCGGATGATACCGGCACTGTTGGAACAATGTCTTACGGGGATCTTAAATCCCAGTTCCTTTTCAATCCGATCCGTAAAATCCCGGAATACGGTAAACTGATGCTCCGCAGCCGACTTATCCTTCATGTCTGCCTTCGCAAAATGTGTGAAAATTCCTTCTATCTCAATTCCCGGAAGGGATGCTGCTTCTCTCACAAAAGCAATTCCACTGTCATCCGGCCGGATTCCGATCCTTGACATTCCGGTATCCACCTTAATATGGATCTTTGCCTTCTTTCCGATCCTGACCGCTGTCCCGGAAAGCTCCCTGACCTGATCCTGACGAAATACCGCCGGTCTGATCTCCTCCCTGATCATCTTCTCATAACTGTAGGGAAACGTATATCCCAGAATCAGAACAGGCTTTGTGATTCCGCTCATCCGCAAAATATCCGCTTCTTCAAATGAGGCTGTTGCAAATCCAAACAGATACGGCAGTTCCTCCAGTTCATGTGCCAGCGGAACACTTCCATGCCCATATCCATCCGCCTTGATGACACCGATCATCTTTGTCTCCGGCGAAGTATTGTGTTTCATGCTCTCCATATTATAACGCGCCGCATCCAGATCAATCTGTGCATACACTCTCGCATACTGTTCGATCTCCTGTAATTCATTCATAATTTTTCCCTCTTCTCTATATAGTATGATATTTCCTCAAAACCGCTTCTTTTAAAACCTCCGGCAGCTTATCAAGCAGATCCTGTGCCATCACACTGTACTCCGTCTTTTCCTCCGATGCAAGATTGCCGGCAAGCCCATGCAGATAGGTGCCCAGGCATGCCGCCTCAAAAGCTTCCATCCCCTGAGCCATCAGTCCGACAATCATTCCGGCGAGGACATCTCCTGTTCCTCCGGTTGCCATGCCGTTATCTCCGGAAACATTCAAACAGCTGTGCCCGGATATGTCAGTCACAACGGTTCTGGCATCCTTGCATACCACGCATACATTATTTTCTTGTGCACACTGCGTCGAAAGCGCAAACCGCTCTTCCTTACAATGTGATACGCTCTCATTCATCAGGCGTGCGAATTCCCCGATATGCGGCGTGATCACAACACTTGTCCTCTCTCCGGCCTCCCGCAGCAACGTCTTATATTCAGGCAACGAAAGAATGTTGATCCCGTCCGCATCGATCACGAGCGGCTTTGTGCAGTGATGGCAAACATATTCTATGATCTGTTTTGCCATATCCGATGTGCCGATCCCCGGACCTGCCAGCACGCAGTCCGCCCACTTTAAGGACTCTGCAAGTTCCGCTTCCGGAAAAGCATCTCCGTATGTCTGAAGCACCGCCTCCGGGACTGCCTGAAACATTGATGTCCTGTTCTCCTCCGCAGTGAGCACGCGCACCAGACCGGCTCCCATACGGTAAGCGCCGAGCGCGGCAAACTGACACGCCCCGCACATAGTATGACTTCCGGCGATCACGAGCACCTTCCCAAAGGTTCCTTTATTGCCATCACTCTTACGCTGCGGCAGCCTGTCCAGATCTGCCTTTGTATAATGAAATACTGTTCGTTCCCCGAACTGCTCACCACTCCATATTCCGATTTTCGTGGCGACCAGTTCCCCTGTATATTCCGTGCCCGGATACAACATCATGCCCAGCTTGCAGTATCCGTATGTTACCGTCAGATCTGCCCTGACAGCGCTTCCCATTACCTTTCCCGTATCTGCATGAATTCCTGACGGAATATCCACCGATACTGTGAAAGCGCCGGAACGATTGATGGCACAGGCCATCTCGCGAAACAGACCTTCAAGGTTTCTGGATAACCCAATGCCAAACAGTGCATCTACAATGATATCATATCCACTGTCCCACTCAAAGCAGACTCCTCCTTCTTTCGCCGCCTCCGATTCCATAAAATGAACCGGCACATTTCCCTGCTTCTCGAGAATGCTTATCTGAGTTTCCGTCTCTGTGCTGCACCTTGCCCTGTCCCCGACAAGTACACATTCCGCCAGAAATCCATGCTCCTTAAGAATCCTCGCAACCGCGAATCCGTCTCCTCCGTTGTTGCCGCAGCCGCAAACCGCAAGCACTCTGCCGCCCTGCGGGAATCTCTTCATAATCTCCATAGCTGTTGCATACGCAGCACGCTCCATCAGTACAAGGGACGGAATTCCCGTCTCCTGTATTGTATTCCTGTCATATGTTTTCATCTGTTCTGCCGTAACCAGATATTCCATGCGTTCTCCCTTCCCACGTTTGTCATCCCGGAATATTTCACTCAAAAATGCAGAGAATGCGCCAAAAAAGCAATCCCTTTTGACGCATCTACTTATCTTTTTTTCTGTCGGTTTTATATCCGTGCGGGCGGTATTTCATATCGAATATCTCTATGACATCCGCACCGAAAATATCGTGCATATAACTGTAAAGCTCCTGATTTGCCTGGTCCAGTTCCTGCATCCGCAGCAATTTCTTCTTGAGTTCAACCCGCATCTGATTCACCCACTCTTTGAGTTCCTCAAACTCTGCGGTGTTGTCCTTCATCCTGTCATAGCAGGAATCCATCGTGGCAAGCATCAGTTTGTCATTGAGTTCCCCGATCTTTGCCGAAACCTCAGGTTCCTCCTCCTCAAGATCCTCCAGCTCATCATTGCATTTCTCGATCAGCCTTCGATTCTCCTCTTTCTTTTTGGTCACAGCCTTGCTGTCCTGCACTTCCATCAGGGCAACAATCTCATCCATCAGCTTTTTCTTCAGTTTCCTACGGTCCTTGATATCATTATTGATCTTCCCCTGTTTCTTGAGAAGGCCATTGAGCTGTTCTGTAAGGTTTGCAATTTCCTTTGTGCTTTCCGCCTGCGTAAACAGCTTATGCCATTTATTGTCAAGCGTAAGCACCGGAATCTTCTTTCCGGCAAGTGCAGATTTATATCTTTCCTGCTTATCGGACATATAACCCCTTCTTTCCCTTACTTTTGATTTTCGTAACAGCTGATCGTGTAGGAAAGCTTCATAAGACTGTCTGACAGATGCACATTCTCCACCTGGATCCCATCCGGAAGATTCAGATCCACATGCGCAAAATTCCAGATTGCTTTGATCCCGTATCCTACAAGTTTCTCAGCCACCTCAACAGCGCTGTTCTTAGGTATCGTGAGCACTGCAATGTCAATGTTATTCTCCTGAATGCACTGCTCGATCTTGTCCATCGGCTGAACTGTGAGATTCCTGACCTCTTTTCCAAACAGTTCCGGATTCACGTCAAAAATCCCCTGTGTGATAAAGCCTCTCTTCTCAAAATTCATATAGTTGGCAAGCGCCTGTCCGAGATTGCCGGCTCCGACAATGATCAGATGATGCTCCACATCAAGTCCGAGTATCTTACCGATCTCCTGATACAGATACTCTACATTATATCCATAACCCTGTTGTCCAAATCCGCCGAAATTATTAAAATCCTGGCGGATCTGGGAGGCTGTCACCTTCATAAGTCTGCTCAGATCCTGAGAAGAGATCCTCTCCACTCCTTCATCCCTCAGTTCTCCAAGATAACGAAAATACCTTGGAAGACGACTGATCACAGCCTGTGAAATACCTTTTCCTTCTACCATTACGCCACCCGCTTTTACAGCATTTTTACCCTTACTATTATATAAAAATGTTAAAATAATGTCAATGCGAACGGCGATTCACTTGTTTTTAAAATACTTTTCCAGTACAATAAGAACACGGAGGAAAAAACAATGATTCTATCATGTCAGAATATAAGCAAACAATTCGGAGAAACCGCTATCTTAAGCGGCTGCTCCTTCCATATAGAGGATCATGAGAAAGCTGCAATCGTCGGCATCAACGGAGCCGGCAAAACAACGCTGCTTCGTATCATCGTAGGGGAACTTCCACCCGATGACGGAATCGTCACTCTGTCAAAAGGGAAAACTCTTGGGTATCTCTCCCAGCAGCCTGAGATTGAGAGTGAAAACACCATCTATGACGAACTGCTTTCCGTCAAACAGGATCTGATCGATCTGGAACATAAGATCCGCTCTGCCGAATTACAGATGAAATCGGCGCAGGGCGACGAACTGGATCGCCTGATGAGCATATATTCCTCTCTTACCCATCAGTTTGAGATGGGAAACGGCTACGCCTATCAGAGCGAACTCACCGGCGTGTTAAAGGGACTCGGCTTCCCGGAAGAAGACTTTAACAAAAAAATCGCCACCCTCTCCGGCGGTCAGAAGACAAGAGTCGCTCTCGGAAAGCTGCTCCTGTTGAATCCTGACATCATCCTGCTCGACGAGCCGACCAACCACCTTGATATGGCTTCCATCACATGGCTGGAAACGTATCTGATGAACTATAAAGGCGCCGTTCTGATCGTGTCGCATGACCGCTATTTTCTCGACCGCGTCGCACAGAAGATCATCGAGATCGATCAGACAAAAGCAACAACCTTTACCGGCAACTATACCGACTATGCCGCCAAGAAAGAAGTTCTGCGTGTATCCATGTGGAATGCTTATATGAATCAGCAGCGTGAGATCAAACATCAGGAAGCTGTCATCGAGAAGCTGCGCTCCTTCAACCGTGAGAAATCCATCAAGCGTGCGGAGAGCCGCGAAAAGCTTTTGAATAAAATGGAAACCATCGAAAAGCCCACGGAGGCCACAGCCGATATGAAGCTCCATCTCACTCCGAGGATCTTAAGCGGCAACGATGTGCTGGCTGTCGACGGACTGAGCAAATCTTTCGGCTCTCTCACTCTGTTCCGGGATATCCAAATTGATATCAAGCGGGGCGAGCACGTTGCTATCATCGGCAGTAACGGCACGGGCAAGACCACGATTTTAAAAATCATCAACGGACTGCTGGATGCCGATGCCGGCACACTGCGCACCGGCGCAAACGTCCAGATCGGCTACTATGATCAGGAGCATCATGTACTCCATCCTGAAAAGACTTTATTTGAGGAAATATCCGACGAATACCCGACACTCACCAACACGGAAATCCGCAATACACTGGCGGCATTTCTCTTCACCGGTGAGGATGTGTTCAAACAGATCAAAAGCTTAAGCGGCGGCGAGCGCGGACGCGTTTCCCTTGCCAAACTGATGCTGTCCGAGGCAAATTTTCTGATCCTCGATGAGCCGACGAACCACCTCGATATCATGTCGAAAGAGATCCTGGAGGATGCGCTGAACTCCTATGAGGGTACCGTACTATATGTATCTCACGACAGATATTTCATCAATCGGACTGCTCACCGAATCCTGGAATTAGACCATCAGACCCTGACCGGATATCTCGGAAATTATGACTATTATCTGGAAAAGAAACAGGAAAAAGAATTGTCAGACGAAGGCTTGACCAATGCTAAAAATGTCGAAAATGCAAGAAATATTGCAAAAGATGACTCACAAAGCAAATCTGACTGGAAAAATCGCAAAGAAATGCAGGCAAAAAGGCGCAAATTGGAAAATGACCTCAAAAAAACGGAGGATGCGATCGAAGCGCTGGAAACCCGCAATGACGAGCTCGATACGCTGATGGCATCCCCTGAGATCTGCACGGATGTGGCAGAACTGACAAAGCTCTCCCAGGAAAAAGAAAAGAACCTGAAAGAGCTTGATCTGCTTTATGAACAATGGGAAGTCTTACAGACTGACCTCTAATGTTTTTCTGATTTCTTTGATAAAGTCCTGGCTGTTTAATACCGTCACATCTTTCAGTGAGGTAATGAGCGCCAGGTCTTTTGTCATTCTGCCGCTCTCGATCGTCTGTATCGTCGCTTTCTCCAACTTATCCGCAAACGCAGACAGTTCCGGAATCTGATCGAGCTCGCCTCTCTTGCGCAGAGCGCCGGTCCATGCGAAGATGGTGGCAACCGAATTGGTAGAGGTCTCCTCTCCCTTCAGATGTTTATAATAATGACGCTGCACGGTTCCGTGCGCCGCCTCATACTCGTAGATGCCGTCAGGAGACACAAGCACACTCGTCATCATCGCCAGCGAACCGAAGGCCGACGATACCATATCGCTCATCACATCTCCATCATAGTTCTTGCACGCCCAGATAAACCCACCCTTCGCTTTCATCACGCGGGCAACCGCATCATCGATCAGTGTATAAAAATAAGTGATTCCCGCCTTCTCGAACGCTTCCTTATACTCCGCATCATAGATTTCCTGGAAAATATCCTTAAAAGTATGGTCATACTTCTTGGAGATCGTATCCTTGGTCGCAAACCAGAGCTCCTGTTTTGTGTCCAGTGCATAATTGAAACATGCCTTTGCAAAACTACGGATGGACTTCTCTGTATTATGGATTCCCTGCAGGATGCCGGGGCCGTCAAACTGATGGATCAGTGCCCTTGTCTCCGTACCGTCCTCCGCCGTGAATACGAGCTCTGCTTTGCCCGATCCGTCTACCTTAAGCTCAGTATTCTTGTAAACGTCACCATACGCATGTCTCGCCAGCGTAATCGGCTTCTCCCAGTTCTTCACGCAGGGCTCAATCCCCTTCACAACAATGGGCGTGCGAAATACCGTACCGTCTAAGATCGCACGGATCGTCCCGTTCGGGCTCTTCCACATCTCTTTCA
>CAMGRE010000060.1 GCA_946061355.1 uncultured bacterium
AGGGAAGATGATTCGCTGCGGCTGAATGATACCGGCAAGGTGGCTGTGAAGAAGAGCACCAAGAAGCCGAAGCAAGCAGAAAAAATTGTCGAGGAAGAGCCTGAGGATGATTATGATCCCCGGATGGAGCGCGTGACAACCATACTCGCTGTGGTTGCCGCTGTGCTGATCGGATGTATTATACTGTTTATAGCGGGCAAGACGCTTGGCATTGTGGATCTGGATAAGATCAGGTCCGGCATCACCGGCGAGAAAAAAGTGGAAATCCAGATGCCCGATGTGGTCGGTATGTCACTGACGCGTGCCAAGAGTACCCTGAGTGATGCAGGATTGGATTATGATGTGATCTATGAGGAGTCGTCGGAATACGAACAGGATATCGTCATGGAGAGCAATATCAAAGCCGGAAGGACAGTGGAGGCCGGAACAAAGGTGAAACTTACTGTCAGCGCCGGAGCAGAAGGCGTTGCAGTGATTGATATTACCGGGAAATCCCAGGCGGAAGCGACTGCCCTGCTGGAGAAGGAAGGGTTCCAGGTCAGCAAGACAGAGGTGCCGTCCGATACCGTGGAGAAGGGCAATGTTGTGAGTCAGTCACCGGCGGCCGGTGAGAAGGTGCCGCGAGGTGCAACCGTGACGATCCAGATCAGTACGGGACCTGATACGAATAAGATCAGTGTGCCGAATGTTGTCGGAATGACCGAGATGGATGCCACAGTTACCTTGACGGAGGCAGGATTGCTTGTGGGTAATGTCGAGGAGGTTAATTACGAGGATGCCGCGTTTACGGGACTCGTATGCTATCAGAGTTATTCTGTCGGATCTTATGTGGATGCGGGAACACCGATCGACATTAAAGTGAGTATCGGACCGGCAGACCTGACATATGGATATAATGCAAACGTAGAGAGCCCGGCGCTTGAGGATCCGGCGTTTGTGGCAGGGACTCCGGTGACGGTGATTCTGTCCACTGCTGACGGCAGGGAGCTGGTGCGCACCAACACGACATCCTTCCCGGTTGCGATGAATGTATCCGGCATCAAAGGAAATGCTATTGGCGTGATCACGTTCCAGTATACTCTGACCACCGCACCTACAACGACGACAGATCCGGCAACAGGTGAGACGGTGACGGTACCGGGCGGCTCGGAGCCGAAGACTGTCCAGAGAGCCGTTACTTTTACACAGGAATAGACAGATGGCTGGTATTGCATGAAGGGTAAGATAATCAAGGGAATTGCAGGATTTTATTATGTGCATACGGGTGCAGGCGGCGTCTATACCTGTAAGGCAAAAGGAATCTTCCGCAAGGAACAGAAGAAACCGCTTGTCGGCGATGATGTGGAACTGACGGTGTTAAACGAGGCTGACAAAGAAGGAACGATCGACAAGCTGCTGCCGCGTAAGAACGAGCTGATCCGTCCGGCGGTCGCCAATGTGGATCAGGCGCTTGTGATTTTTGCGATCAAAAAGCCGCAGCCGAATCTGAATCTGCTGGATCGCTTTTTGATCATGATGGAGCAGCAGCATGTCCCGAGCATCATCTGTTTTAATAAGCAGGATATTGCGAATGAGGAAGAGAGGATTGCGCTGGAGCGGGCGTATGCATACAGCGGCTGTCGGGTGGTCAGCGTCAGTGCCAGTCAGCAGGAGAATATTGGGGAATTGCGGGCGCTGCTCGAGGGCAAGACGACAACAGTGGCGGGGCCGAGCGGTGTGGGGAAATCTTCCCTGATCAACAGCCTGAAGCCGGATAAGTATATGGAGACAGGCGCCATCAGTGAAAAGATTGACAGAGGGAAGCATACGACCAGACACAGTGAACTGATTCGTCTGGGCGAGGACACCTATATTATGGATACGCCGGGATTCACTTCGCTGGGACTGTTTTCATTGGAAAAAGAAGAACTCCGGTATTATTATCCGGAGTTTGCCCCTTATGAGGGAAAGTGCCGTTTTCAGGGCTGTGTTCATCTCCATGAGCCGGACTGTATGGTGAAGCAGGCACTGGAACAGGAGAAAATAAGCAGGATACGATATGACAATTACTGTTTATTATATGAGGAACTGAAAGGACAGAAAAAGTATTAAGGATCGTTCCATGGCACAGCGCGTGTGGTGAACCAGGGGTTGTGCACGGTGGAAAGATCAGAATGGAGAGGAAGAGATGATGAAATATAGGAAAGGGATCATACCGGCAATTCTGTCAGTGACTGTTATGGTCATGGCTGGTCTCACAGGATGCGGGGCAAAGGAAGACACAGCACAGAAAGCAGAGACAAAGAATGAGACGGAGGTTGCTGAGGAAGAACAAAGCGGAATGGATGCGTTCGTTCAGGCGCAGGCTGAGGCAGCAGCGCAGGAAGATGAAACGGAGGAAAGTGAATCATCCGATACAGCTGTGGTGGCCCCGGAGAAGCTGTTAAGACAGTATTATGATCAGGTGATTTCCCAGGAAGAGGGTGTGATGGATCTTCCGTCAGGCTATGAGGTGCTGAATAAGGAGACGCATTTCGATAATTATACCATCGGAGAGGCATTTTTCCGGGAGACCGGTGTCTGCTATCAGGCGGTATGGGATTACGATAAGGACGAACAGGATGAACTGCTGGTTCTTGTTCTTGACAAGGATGAGGATTATGACCGCAGCAAACTGTATGCCAGAATGTATGAGGTGATTGACGGAGAAGTTGTGCAGACAGCAGAGCTGGAAAGTCTTTTTGGATGGATGGAGTATGATATCAGCCAGACCACGGAAGTGTTGCTCAGAGAGACAAAGGACTGGTTCTATCTGGCAGAGCAGGCGAGAGGTGCCTCCGGAATCTATGCGGACGGCGTGTGCTATGCGATCCGCGTTGCCCATTATGACGGTAATGATTTTGTGGTCGATGTGGCGAAGCAGATGCAGGGCAGTGATTTCTCGGAGACAGATGAGGAAGTTGCGGATACGGCAAGGCTTCTGAACAATGTCGGCTTTGCAAACACCGCAAAGCATCTTACTTATGAATATTCTTTTGACAGGAAGGACGATCTGCTCAGCGTCTTTTATATGACAGCAGAGCATGACGGCAGTCTGGATACCTACTACAATACAGGTAACATTGCTGATGTACCGCCGTTTCTTGTAAGATTGTTTGCAGAACGGGAGGAGTAATCAGCAGCAATGGTGATTAGGAAATGATTTTTCCTGCAGGAGAGCAAAAAAGGTCGAGTTTTTAATTGTCGGATCATTTATTCTGATTTCAGAAAGGCCGTTATAAACCAAAATACGGACGGCGGGAAAGGAAGAAAAATAAATGAGACAATTACTGGAACAGATCACAATTCCGAGAGCAGTTGGGACAGCAGGGAATCAGAAGGTTACCGCTCTGGTAAAAAAGCAGCTTGAGCAGAATGGGTACGAGGTAACAAACCTTCCATTTCAGTGTATGGTATGGGAGGATGGAGAATCGTGGATAGAATGGGATAGTCGGAAGCAATCCGTTTGTGTAAGTCCGTACTCCAAAGCGTTTGATGGAGAGGGAGTTGCACAGGCGGTGAGCAGCGTGGAGGCACTAAAGGATCTGTCCTGTGAGGAAAGTATCGTATTCCTGACAGGGGAGTTATCTGCGGAGTCTTTGCAGCCCAAGGACTATCCCTTTTATTATCCGGACGAACACAAGCGGATCATCGATCTGTTGGAAGCAAAGAAGCCGCTTGCGGTGATCGCAGTCACAGGAAAGGACGCACTGTCCGGAATGGAGCCGTTCCCGATGTTTGATGACGGCAATTTTGAGATCCCTTCCGGATATCTGTCGGTCAATGATTTTGAGGCGATCCGGGATCTGGTGATCGGGAACAGAGTGTATCTGCGCCTGGATTCGCGCTGTACAAAAGTGCAGAGCGGGCAGTTATACGCGGAAAAGAAAGCACAAAATCCCAAGGGCAAGATTGTGATTGGCGGTCATATGGACACGAAGAACCATACGGCGGGAGCGCTGGACAACGCGGCGGGTATTGTCACGCTCTTAAAGACGGCGGAGAAAGTCACGGCGGGGAATTATGATATCGGGATCGTTCCTTTTAACTCAGAGGAATACTTCGGAGCGGACGGAGAACTCGCATATCTGGGAAAGGTACAGGCGGACGGAGACAATGTCGCACTCTTTATCAATATCGATTCCGTGGGGCATATCGGATCCAAAGCGGCCGTTTCCCTGTATAATATACCGGAAGAAATGACGGAACTGATCAACGGTATGATCGCAGAGCAGGAAGATGTGGTGATCGGAGAGCCGTGGTATGCCGGGGATCACGCAGCGTTTGCGTTCCAGGGCGTGCCGTGTATCGCAGTTACCTCGTCCGACATTTTCGCGGGAGGATTGAACGATACCCATACGATGCGCGACACGGTCGATACGGTGAATGTGAGGCTGCTTTCGAAGACAGCGTCGTTCCTCGCGGATGTGGTCGGGAAGATGAAGTAGGAATCAATTGGCAGGAGGTGTCACGTGCGGGAGCAGATCGAGGCAGTACAGAGAATGCAGGACTATATTGAGGAGCATTTGTGCGAGGACATTTCCATGGCACAGCTTGCCAGGGCATCCCTTTTTTCTCCCTGGTATGCCAGGAGGATTTTTCTGGAATATGTGGGGATTTCCCCGGCGGAGTATATCCGAAAACTCCGGCTGAAGGAGTCAGTGCTGAGACTCCGGGATCAGGGCGAAAAGGTGACGGATGTGGCTCTGGAATGCGGCTTCGGGAGCGTGGACGGCTATCAGAGGGCTTTCCACAAGGAGTACGGCTGCAATCCCAAGACGTATTCGACGAGTCCGAGACCGCTCGAACTATACATTCCCTACGGCGTGAAATTTAAGAATATGGAAAAGAGGGACAAAGAAATGAGCACGGCGAGAAAAGTGTTTGTGCAGGTGTTTGACAAGCCATCCAGAAAGGTAATTATCAAAAGAGGAGTCACCGCGACAGACTATTGGACTTACTGCCAGGAGGTCGGCTGCGACGTGTGGGGAATCCTCACAAGCATCCGGTCAATCGCGGGAGAGCCTGTCTGTATGTGGCTTCCAAAAGAATATATCCTGCCCGGCACGAGCGAGTATGTGCAGGGCGTTGAGGTGTCTGCGGATTACGACGGGGAAATCCCGGAAGGCTTTGAAGCGCTGGATCTGCCGGCGGCAAAGTATCTGATGTTCCAGGGAGAACCCTTCGAGGAGGAGGACTTTGAGATTGCCATCGGGGAGATCTGGGATGCCGAGCAGAAGTATGATCCATCGCTGATCGGTTATCGCTGGGACGACAGTAATCCGCGGATCCAGCTGGAGCCTGTCGGGAAGCGGGGGTATATTGAGTTCGTGGCGGTGAAGGAACTGATATAAAGAGCCGGGCAAAACAAAGCGATTGCATTACTGGTTGAAATATGCTATAACACTGTTTGTAAAAGGAAACTGAATATGTAGCAGTCAGGTGTCGGAGCAGCCTTGTATGAGGTTCGCTTCGGTGAAAAGGGAAACAGGTGCAAATCCTGTACGAACTCGTCACCGTAATCAGGGAGCAGACGCCGAGATATCACTGGGAAACTGGGAAGATGGCCGATGCGATGATCTTTAAGCCGGGAGACCTGCCTGAATGCTGTACGGAAACGATTGTTTCAAACCACGAGTAACTGGTTGTACGTTATGATCTGTCAGGACAGATTCTGTCCCGTGATCCGCAGATCTGCTCAGAGTGCAACCCCTTTACCTGTAATCGGAAAAGGGGTTTTGTTTATGTGCATTCACTCTCCGATTTGTGCGAATCGTTTCTACAGCGCACATATTCAAAGCGAAAAGCAGCAAAGGACTGCGGAAACGAGGGAATTATGAAAAAGAAAACAGCAGCATTATTTATGGCGGCTCTGGTCGGGACATTCTGCCTGATGGGATGCGGGAACAGCAGAGCAGATGCGGACAAACTGGCAGCCGACAATGTTGCGGCGCTGATCGATGCAATCTACGTGCAGGAGAGAACAGATGAGACAGACAAGCAGTGTGCGGAGGCAAAAGCCGCGTGGGATGCGCTGACAGATGCACAGAAGGAACTTGTGGAAGGCGAGAACGCGGATCCGGATTATTTCGGAAGAGATACCGGTGACGCCTCCAAGGATGATGCGCGTAATCAGGACGGGATCGGAGAGAATGAAATCCTGGTTGTCAGCTTCGGCACTTCATTTAATGACAGCCGTGTCGCTGATATCAAGGGAATTGAGGACGCACTGCAGGAGGCTTATCCCGACTGGTCGGTGAGAAGAGCGTTCACCGCACAGATCATTATCAACCATGTGCAGGCAAGGGACGGCGAGTGCATCGACAATATGGATCAGGCGCTGGAACGCGCTGTTTCTAATGGTGTGAAAAATCTGATCATCCAGCCGACGCATCTTATGCATGGCGCAGAGTATGACGAACTGACAGAGGCGGTTGCAGCTTATGAAGATCAGTTTGAGACGGTAAAGATTGCCGAGCCGCTGCTCGGTGAGGTAGGAAGTGATGCGACCGTGATCAATGAGGATAAGAAAGCGGTTGCACAGATCCTCACGGCCGAAGCGGTAAGCGATGCGGGCTATGACAGTCTGGAAGCGACAGAGGAGGATGGAGTCGCATTTGTATTTATGGGACATGGCACATCCCACACTGCAAAGGTGTCATACAGCCAGATGCAGACACAGATGAGCGATCTGGGCTATGACAATGTGTTTATCGGAACCGTAGAAGGTGAGCCGGAGGAGACCTCCTGCGAATCAGTGATCGAAGCGGTCGCACAGGCGGGTTACACCAAAGTGATCCTCCGCCCGTTGATGGTCGTTGCCGGAGACCATGCCAACAATGACATGGCAGGCGAAGAGGAGGATTCATGGATCAGCATGTTTAAGGCATCGGGCAGCTTTGACAGTGTGGAGGCACAGATCGCAGGGCTCGGCTCCATTGATGAGATTCAGCAGCTCTATGTGGCGCACACCGCGGCTGCTATGTCCGATATGGATTCAGTCGGTGAGAAAAATGTTCCTGAGGCAGGAAAGACAAAACTGCCGGACGGCGTCTATACCGCTGATTTTGGCACAGACAGTTCCATGTTTCATGTGAGTGAAGCGTATGACGGCAAAGGGACGCTGATGGTCGAGGATGGGAAAATGACGATCCACATTTCCCTCGGATCAAAAAATATCGTGAATCTGTATCCGGGGCTTGCTGCGGACGCGCAGAAAGAGGGTGCGGATATTTTGGAGCCGACCGTGGACACGGTTACTTATAGTGACGGATTCACGGAGGAGGTCAACGGCTTTGACGTGCCTGTTCCGGCGCTGGAACAGGAGTTTGACCTAGCACTGCTCGGGAAAAAGGGCAAATGGTATGACCATAAGGTGATTGTCTCGAATCCGGTGGCGCAGGACGGGGCTTACACTGTGGAGATTACCTTTGAGGGCGGAAGCGGCAAGGCGAAGATCCTCTCTCCAGTGACAGTTACGGTAAAGGATCAGACGGCCACGGCGACCCTGCAGTGGGACAGCCCGAATTATGACTACATGGTTGTGGACGGGGAAAAATACCTGCCGGTTAACCCGGAGGGCGATTCCGTTTTTGAGATTCCCGTCATTGCCTTTGACGAGCCGTTTGACGTGATCGGTGATACGATGGCAATGAGTAAGCCGCATGAGGTGGAATATACCCTGACATTTCATTCGGACACGATGAAAGCCGTGGAATAAAGAGGAAACTGTTGATGAAGATCAGGAAAAAGATAACAACATTGTGCTGTTTGCTTTTGCTGGGACTGCTGGGGCTGTATGGCTGCGGCAGTCCTTCTTCTGATTCTGCGGGTACGGACTTGATTTATCAGGATGGCATGGAGCTAAGGTACGCGGAACATTTTTCCGTGGATTACTATGAGGGCGGTTACAAAATGCTGACGGTGAAGGATGGAACGAAGATTCTGATCGTGCCGGAGGGCATGGAGATTCCGCAGAATTTGGAAGAAGATGTGATCATCATGCAGGAGCCGGTCAGGGATCTCTATCTGGTCGCTTCCGCCGCAATGGATATGTTCGGCAAACTTGATGCGCTCGATACGATCAGGCTGTCCGGTCAGAAGGAGGACGGCTGGTATCTTGAAGAAGCCAAGGAAGCCATGCGAAGCGGAGATATCCTGTATGCCGGGAAATATAACAAGCCGGATTATGAACTGATCGTATCGGAGGGCTGTTCCCTCGCGATAGAGAATGTGATGATCACACACTCACCGGAGGTGGTGGAAATGCTGAAAAGCTTCGGAATTCCCGTGCTGATCGATTATTCCAGCTACGAATCGCATCCGCTCGGGCGGGTGGAATGGATCCGGTTTTACGGCGCGCTGCTCGATAAGGAAGAGGAAGCGGAGCGGGAATTTGCCAGGCAGACAGCTATCGTGGACAGTGTGACATCAGAGGAGAAAACGGACAAGACAGTGGCTTTTTTCTATCTCACATCAAATGGGCTGGTGCAGGTGCGCCAAAGCTCTGACTATATCCCTAAGATGATCGAAATTGCGGGCGGCAGATACATTTTTGAGAATCTGGGAGATCCGGATTCCGCCCGTTCCACGGTGAGCATGCAGATTGAAGAATTTTATGACGGCGCGAAGGATGCGGATTATATTATCTATAACAGTTCCATCGACGGAGGGGTTGCTTCCGTGGAGGAACTGATCGCAAAGTGTCCTATCCTGAAGGACTTCAGGGCGGTGCAGGAGGGGAACGTCTGGTGCACGACGAATGACATGTATCAGAAATCTTTATCGATCGGGGATCTGATCGAAGATATTCACAACATGCTTCTCGGGAAAGAGGGAGCGGACATGGCATATTTGTTCCGGCTGGAGTGAGGAAGCAGATATGATATATCTGTTGCGGCCGGAATAAGGAAGCGGAATGGAAGATTCTTTTTCGGGCAGCAGAAAGGAGACGGCAGATGCAGCACAGAAGAAAAATGAGATATACGGCGGCTTTTTTACTGCTCGGAATCGGAGTTCTTGCAGCGGTGGCGCTGAATGTCTGCATCGGGACGGTGGAGATTCCGTTAGCGGATATTCTGTCATCGCTCCGCGGTCAGACGATTCAAAATGAGAGGATCCTGTGGGATATCAGGCTTCCGAGGACGTTGGCGGCACTGATTCTGGGCGGGGCGCTGGCGCTCGCAGGGTATCTGCTGCAGACTTTTTTCCATAATCCGATCGCAGGACCGTTTGTGCTCGGGATCTCTTCCGGGGCGAAGATGGCGGTGGCACTTGTCATGGTTTTTCTCATGGGACGGGCGGTCCGGGTCAGTTCCACAGCGATGATCGCAGCGGCGTTTTTGGGCGCGATGCTGTCGATGGGCTTTGTGCTTGTGATGTCCCGTAAGGTTGAGCAGATGTCCATGCTGATCGTGAGCGGCGTCATGATCGGCTATATCTGCTCCGCCATCACGGAGCTGGTGGTGACTTTTGCGAGTGATGCACAGATCGTGAATCTCCATAACTGGTCGAGGGGCAGCTTCTCCGGCATGACATGGGAACAGGTGCAGGTCATGGCAGGCGTGGTTGCGGTCACTTCGGCTGTGGTATTTTTGTTGTCAAAACCGCTCGGCGCCTATCAACTCGGGGAAGCTTATGCAAGGAATATGGGCGTGAATATTCGGCTGTTGCGCGCCTTACTCGTCGTCCTGTCCAGCTTTTTGTCCGCCTGTATCGTGGCGTTCGCAGGGCCGGTCTCTTTCGTGGGGATCGCCGTGCCGCATCTGGTCAAGAGCCTGCTTGGCACCGCGAAGCCGATCCTGATGATACCGGCGTGCTTCTTAGGCGGCAGCGTATTCTGCCTGTTCTGTGATCTGTTATCGCGAATCCTGTTCGCTCCGACAGAACTCAGTATCAGTACCGTCACGGCGATATTCGGAGCACCCGTGGTATTGTGGGTTATGATCAGGCGCAGACAGGAGAGAACGGCATGATGAAGTATTATTTCAGCACGGAAAAAATGAGTGTCGGCTACCATGGGCAGCCGCTGATCGAAAATATTGAGATTGCTCTGGATAAAGGAGAGATCCTGACGCTGGTCGGTCCGAACGGTGCGGGCAAATCCACGGTGTTAAAGAGTATTGCAAGGCAGCTTTCCCTGATCGGCGGGACGGTGTGTCTCGACGGAAAAGATGTGGAAAAAATGTCCGGCACGCAGCTGTCACAGAACATGGCCGTTGTCCTGACGGAAAAGCTGCGCACGGAGCTGATGACGTGTGAGGATGTGGCGGCGAGTGGCAGATACCCTTACACAGGACGGTTTGGGATTTTGTCTGACGCAGACCGCCTGGCAGTGCGGGAGGTGATGGAGCTGGTGCGTGTGACGGACCTTAAGGATCAGGACTTCACACGGATCAGCGATGGTCAGAGGCAGCGTGTCATGCTTGCCAGGGCGCTGTGTCAGGCGCCGCAGATCCTTATTCTGGATGAGCCGACCTCCTATCTGGATGTGCGATATAAACTGGAATTTCTTTCTCTGTTACAGGAACTTTGCAGGAAAAAGGGACTGACGGTGATTATGTCGCTCCACGAGCTGGAGTTTGCTGCGCGGATCTCCGATAAGATTCTGTGTTTGAACGGAAAATACATGGAGCGTTTCGGAAGCCCGGAGGAGATCTTTACCCCGGGGTACCTGTCGCACCTTTTCTCCATCGAAACCGGCAGCTATGACGAGGAGAATGGGACGATGGAGCTGGAACCCGCAGGAGGCGAACCGAAGGTCTTTGTCATCGCGGGCGGCGGAACGGGGCGGAATGTCTACCGCAGGCTGCAGCGACAGGGCATCCCGTTCGTGACGGGCATTTTATTTTCAAATGATCTGGATTATCCTGTGGCAAGGGCGCTGGCAGCGGAGGTCATCGAGGCGGAAGCCTTTGAGCCGATTACGCAGACCTGCCTGGAACGGGCGAAAAAAAGACTGGTGGAGTGCGAGCGGGTGATATGCTGTAAGGACAGCTTCGGGACCTTTGACCGTGCGAATGAGGAATTGCTTGCGTATGCAAAACACATAAAACCTCAATTAATAGTACAAACTAATTTTGAGGTGATAGAATTGGATCAGAAGGAACAAAACAAATCGCAAGAGCAAAAAGATCATGACAAATTTAACAGTGTTACGCAAAAGAGCAAAGTAGAAAATCAGAACCAGACCCACAATGTAAGAAAAGAGGGCATTGCACCAATTAACCAAAAGAGATAAGGTGTCCAAAAGTTATATTTCTTTGAAGAAATTTTCTTGTTTTCCTTGAATATTTGTGTTAATATTTGTATAGAATTTAACTGTAACATGTTACAGTTTTGGGCTGGTCGAAAGACCCAGGTCCAACCTAATCAGGCGGGGAGACTCCCCGCCATTTCTTTTACGGAGAAGTGAATGAGTAAATTAAGCATTTTTGTTGATGAGTCGGGAGATTTTGGATGTTATCAAAAGCATGCGCCATATTATATTGTTACGATGGTTTTGCATGATCAGAATATAGATATAACAGAGGAAATTAAGAAGTTAGATATATCCTTAGAAAGATTAGGATATTCTGATGGACAGGCAATACATACAGAGCCTCTTATTAGACGTGAAGAGCCATATCAGGAGTACCTTCCGAATGAAAGAAGAGCTATTTTCTCGAGATTATACTATTTTACCTTAAATTGTGATATTAAGTATAAGTCTTTTGTTTTTCGGAAGAGTGAATTTGATGATATTTTTAAACTTGAAGCAAGAATGGCACGAGAGTTATCAAAATTTATTCGAGAGAATTTATCATATTTTCAAGATTATGAAAAAGTTATTTTGTATTATGATAACGGTCAGCATGAACTCAATCGCATTTTGAATACAGTCTTGGCAACTGAATTGGCTGATTATGAAATGCGAAAAGTTAT
>CAMGRE010000061.1 GCA_946061355.1 uncultured bacterium
ATGAAATGTTCCTGCCAGATCGCTGTTTTCTTCATGGTTGACCTCCAGGTGGATCACATAATGAACCTGTATGCTGTTTTCGTCCTGATTTACAATCTCAAAGTGCTCTATCGCATATGTTTTGCAATCAAACATCGCTACAATTTCGGCATATTCTTTTCCTGTGCAGCGCAAACCTCCGCATACCATTACGGCATCTTCCGACACAACCTTCAGGAAATTCGATGAGCTTCTATTCCGGGCTGCTTCCCACATACTGACTTCCAGGTCATATGCTCTGTTCAATTCCATGGTCTCTCCTTCTCATGCATCACAATCAACAGTTCACTATTTTCTGTTTTTCCCTTTTTTCTTGTTTTCTGTCTTCCTGATTTTTATCTTTTCCTTTAAATTAAAAATTGCTTCTATAAGCATCTGATTTGCAATCTGTCCCATAGCATTTGTCTCCATTACATTAATCTTTTACAATCAAATTGGAATTTACATCTAAATTTGTTGTTTTCGCATGTGTTATATGTAGTTTCTGGTTTGAATGCCATCTCTGAAATATAGTATTTACATATAAATCCCCTGTTTCTGATTAACTTAGTATGTAGTTGCAGGCTTAAACACATCCTTTTGAAGAGGCTGATTACATATAAGGAGCTCTATTCCTCACAACTTATATGTAATTGCGGACTTGAATGCATTCTCCGGAAGTACATATTTACATATAAGAACACCTATTTCCTGTAACTTATATGTAATTGCAAGCCTAAATGCTTCCGATAATGCTTGACAGTTACATATAAAGCTACACAATTCCTCCACTTTAGATGTAAATCGCAATTTGTCGAGTCATTTTACTTGGACATCCCATCCCTATCACCTATTAGCGCTTCCAAGCATTCCACTTTTGACGTGTTATGGCATAAGCATATGAAATTGTATTCTTTTCATCCGGATATTCCTTTACTTCTCCCCTTATTGAGAGAAAGAAGAAACGGCAAGGCATGCCAGTCCAATCCCGAGCATCAACATACCTGAATTCGCATCAATTGTATTGAGGGTCGAAAGGACAACTACTGCAACTCCCATCCCAAGGGCAACTGCTTTCATAATCATCTGTGTGATATTCTTCCTTCATACATTCTATCTCCGCAAAATGATTTTTGCTGTCTACCAGAAAATATGCAATCTGCCCTATACACTCACCTGCTTTTTTATCAATTACAGCCCAGCGATAATAATCCTTTTTTTCATAAGAACTGATATACCGGTCAAGCAGTTCTTTTACCTCTTCCTCTGTAGAATAAACCGGTTCGGCATACATGGATTGTATGCTCTCATCCGCAATCCAATACCTGCGCATCGCCTTATTATCTGTATACTCAAACCTACGAAGCATCAGCCGTTCTGTCTCTATTGTGTTTGTTCCCACATGTGTAAGCATTTTCAACTCTCCACCTCAAGAAATATTGACTTCCTTGCTCTTATCATTATCGTTTTTCCCCTTCCGGTTTACTTTGCAGATATTTCTTTCTCAACCGATTATGATACCGGATCATAAAAATGACCGGAACCAGTACACCGCCGATCATCGGCACAACTGCCCACACAGAATCCCCAATCCGGGCGCCGATCAGAAATGAGATCAAAATGATGATTCCATAGGCCAGCCACATCATTCCATGTTTTCTGTTCCAAGCTGCCACATCGGTAAGTTCCTCCGCTTTCGGTGGCTTTTCTCCGGAATAAAATGCAACCGGCTTCCTGCTCTTTATCTGTACGATCCCGATCCCCATCATGAACAGTGCCACCAATGCATAGATTACGAAACCGAAGATATTCTCTGCGTTCATCCCATCCTCCTGTACAGATCTTTCTTCGTCAGACCGTTTTTCTTTCGCTGGCTGTTCCAACCCGCACTCGCCGCCATCATATAAAACGCTCTCGGGAAATAGGACGGGTGAACATAAATATCCTCTACCGCTTTCCCTGCGCAAATGGCTTCCGCCAGCTTCTTCATACCCTCTCCCATCTGTTTATTCGGCCCCTGATCCAACGGAACATTTCTGAGACTACCCATCATCTCTCCGCCGCCGATCGCCAGACCGCCGCTGTACGTCATACCCATTTTCACGCACCAGTTTTTTATGATCTCCAGCAGGAGATGTATCTGTCTGCTTTCATAGAACCCAAGATTGGTCACCGCATAGACCGGCTTTCCGGGAAATTGATTCTTAGCCTGTGCATACAGGTTCTCCATAAGCTCCACTACCTGGGCAGGTGCGCCATCCGCATATAACGGCATGCCCAGGACAAACGCCTCCGCTTCCCGTAACTTCTCCTGCAGTTCTGTCGTTCCGTGAAGCTGATTCAACTGCAAGATCTCACATGACTTTGTACAAAGCGATGCAACGCTCTCCAGGAAATATTTAGAATTGCTGTTTTGCCCTCTGAAACTGCAATTTAATAATAAGATCATTGAATAACTCCTTTCAGCTGCTCTATCCCGCTCACAAATATAACACTCTTTGCCGTGCCGTTATAATTCAAAGCGTTTGCCTTCGCCAACTTCCCTGCCGTCTCTCTTTCCGCCTCCGTGATATCATCACCATAAAAAATGCTGGTAAATGCCAAATGATTCTCATATCTTGATTTGTGATGCATCTCCCCTTTCCGGATCTCAAAGAAAGGAAGAATATAAGGAATCGAGCGGTCCAACACATTTTTCACAAAAGAGCTGTAGCCACCGAAACTGCACCTGCTGATCACTGTCACTTCTTCCGCCTTTGCCAGGAGTTCCCCCATTCTCTGATATTCGTCCGGAATAATACATTGTCCCGGCGTCCTGATCCAGCAGCCAAAGCAGCCGGTACATTTATGGATCGCTCCGTTATCGGATATGATCCTTGTATTTTCCGGTATCGGAAGCGCAAGCGCCTCCCACTGTTCTTTTGTCAAATCATGAATGATCAGATTCATCTTTTCTCCCCTCTAAACCCGTCTTTTTCCAAACCGCATCGGACAGATCGTGCGACACTGATTGCAGTCTACCGTATCAAATCCCCTTGCGGTTTTGTGATAGGTCATTTCCCTGCATGCCAGCTGATTTACACTGCCATTCTCACCGATTGCATGTGCCGGACAACTCTCAACACACTTATGGCACCCGGGAATGCAGATGCTCTCCGCATAAGGATCGGATTCCAGTTCCAAATCCGTCAGGATAACACTCATATTCAGCATACTGCCATATTGAGGATTCAACAGTATCGTATTCTTTCCCAACTGTCCCAACCCGCACGCCACGGCAATCTCTTTCACGGAGACAAGTCCTTTCCCCGTCTTCGTCTGGGCATCCCAATATTCATACGGCCCGTCACCCGGCAGCGGAACCGCCAACGCCCCAAGCTTCTCAATCTCTTTTGCACTGTGCAGTGCTGCCCGGTCTGCCTGTTCGCATACCATGCCGTTATAATGTCCGTAGATCAGTCGCGGCGGCACAGCCAGCAATCCCTTTGGCAGTGCAACGCCCAGACAGATGACCGATCTGCAGTCTGCCCATATATCAACAGGTCGGAATCCTTCCGGCGCCTTCTCAAATCGCTCCATGCCGGCAATGCCACACACATCCGCCCCGGAGGACAGTACGATCTGCCTTACTTTCTCCTTGATCTGCAATTCCGAATAATCTCTGTTCATTTCAGTTCCTTCTCTCTGTCCGGTGTAAAATCCTGTCCTTGCATAAATTTATCGATTCCATCCAGAACCTCTTTGTCCGTCTGATAAGAAAAATCGTTTGCATCAATGTACAGTACCTCGCCGATGATCTTCTCCTTTCTTCCCCGCTCGATATAAGCCTTAAAATCCTCAAAGACATCGAATGTGGTACTCAGATGCACCGGATGCCTGTTTTCATGATAAATCCGATTTAAATACCGCTTATGCAAAGTCTCAACTTCTCCCCGCAGGGCTAGAACGAGCACATCGTACCCGCTTTCGGACGCCATTCCCTGTAACCTCACCAGATCTTCCTCATGGAAATTGGATTCCAGAATCAGATTTTTGCCCAGCTTTGCAAATTCGGAAAATATGTGTATCATCAGTTCACCGGTTGCTTTGGAAAGCTTCAGATTCTCCTCCCGGTTGGAAAAGCCGATTGTATCGCCCAACACTTCCTTGATCGAATCTTTATAAAACACATTTGTGTCGTACCGTTTTGAAAGCATGCCCGCAAACGTAGATTTTCCGGTTGCCAGATCTCCCGTAACCAATAAAAGTTTTTTCATATCAAGTTTTGCCTCCTATCCCCCGATCATCACGCCGATATTGCCGTGCAGCGCCACCCGGATGCAGCCGCAGATAACAAGATGTGCCACATAATACACATAGAAGAACCACTTCATGCCCTTCCAGTTTCCTCTCGTGCCGTCGTACCGGCCCAAAAACGGAATCGTCAGCGCTGTGAACATCTGGATCACTCCATATACCGGATTGACAAAAATCACATATACCACAGCATACCAGAATACCCATTCCATCATGCCGCGCATCTGTTTTTTGAAATTTCCCCTGTTGCTCCCGATCTCCAGGATCGCCAGCACTGCGATACAGCTCCAGTCAGAACAGAAGGTTATGACGCAGATCACGCAAACAAGAACTGTCTTCTGCCAATGTTTCAGCTTCTCATTGTCGTTGATGCCCAATGCGACCACGCCCCAGAACAGTGGCCACAACACACTCGTCTGGTTAAAAACAGTCGTCTGAAACGGAACAAACGGGATTCCGAATGCAAAGTTATAGGCAAAATGACCGAATATGGAAAAGATCAGCAGCCTCGCCGCGTACCGTTTCCGATCATGCGTGTAATGATACCCCTCCGCGATAAAAAACCAGAAAATCGGAGCCGCCATCCTGCCGATGATATGGCACAGCAGGATCCACCAGTCCATCGGATAATTGGGATACACGACGCTCACTACATGATCGAGTGTCATTGCTGCCAGTGCAATCATCTTTAATTGATTGCCGTTCAATGACTTTTTCATCTACGATTCCATCGCTTTCTCTGCCGCTGTCCGTGCATGAATCCATGTCGTATCATAGACAGGGAGTGCCGAGTTCGTCTGACTGATCAAAAGTCCGATCTCCGTACAGCCAAGGATCACAGCCTGCGCGCCTTCCTCTTTCAGGCGCATAATCAGGCGGAAAAAGTACTCGCGCGACTCGGCCGATACGATTCCAAGGCAAAGTTCGTTGTAGATCACATCATTCACCTTTTCAATCTCTTTTTCATTCGGAATCATGACCGAGATTCCTTTCTGCACAAGTCTTTCTTTGTAGAAGTCCTGTGTCATCGTGTATTTGGTGCCGAGCAGGGCAACCCTGTTAATTCCGTCCCGCAGCAGCGCCTCCGCTGTGACATCGGCAATATGTATGATCGGAATCCTGATCTTTGCCTGTATCTGATCCACTACCTTGTGCATCGTGTTGGTACAGATCACGATAAAATCCGCCCCGGCGCTCTCCAGCCGCATCGCCGCATCCGCAAGAATCTCCCCGCTTCTCTCCCATTCTCCTTTTGCCTGACATTCCTCAATCTCAGCAAAATCAACACTGTATAAAAGTATTTTTGCCGAGTGCAGTCCGCCCAACTCATCCTTGACTGCCTCATTAATGACCTGATAATAAGTCACAGTGCTTTCCCAACTCATACCACCGATTAAACCAATTGTTTTCATATTTCACCTTCTCCTTTCTTCCTGAACACTAGAAACAACGCAGCAATGATAACGAATACCGCACAAAGAATCATATAAAACAGAATATCCGTCTGCAAAAAACAATAAGCGAAATTGAATGCAAAATGAATGCCAATCGCATAAAGCAGATTCGGATATTTCTCCAGAATCGTATTCATAATGATCGCAAGACAACACATAACAATCACATTGGCAAGCACATAGGGAATCATGG
Source organism: uncultured bacterium (assembly GCA_946061355.1). Taxonomy (GTDB): domain Bacteria; phylum Bacillota; class Clostridia; order Lachnospirales; family Lachnospiraceae; genus VSOB01. The sequence goes on from CAMGRE010000061.1 coordinate 5,962, forward strand.
CAAGTCCTGTGAAGTCGGAATCCACAAACCATAGAACCGTATGCCAGAATGCCCAGACAGTGCCCTGGATCAAAGCCGCTTTGACAAAACTGTATTTCTTTGCGAGTTCCTCCCTCAGGTATCCCCGCCAGCCAAGTTCTTCCCCTGTCGGTCCCGATGTCAGGGACAGGAAAAGCGAGGCGATCAAAGGGTATCCTCCCGTCGCAAGATAACTGCCGGCTTCTCTTCCCTGTGTCAGTGCAGACAATGCAGCAGATGTAATGACACCGCAGAAAACAATCAGCATAGTCACCAGCAGAAGTACCGGTTTTATCTTACCCTCAAAACAATGCCTCACAAACGACCCGAAACTCTGTTCCTTCTGTAGCCTCCGCCACATGACCGCCAGCACAATCGTCGGCGACCAGGCACATAGATTGGATAATAAGCGCATCACAAGAGGCGGTGCATGAAATACCATGGAAGCCGTACCGCAGATACCGAGTACCATCACCCAGAATGTCAGATAAGTTTTTACAACATATTTTCGCATTATTTTCTCTTTCCTCTCTTCAAGGTTCTCAGATATGTTTTCTGCTCATCGCTGACCCGATAGCTCTCGATTGCTTTCTGAATTGCCTTGTTGTGTGTCCATTCATCCAGCCGCTGCTCTTCTATGTACGGGATCGTCGCATCATACTGTTTTGCAAGCGCCGTGGCAAAGAACCACGCCGTCATCATGTTTACATAATATTCTTCCGAACGGATTGCGGCTGCCAATCCCAGGTATTCCGACCGGAAAGCATCATCCAGGAAATACCGCATCAGCGCTTCCATTCCGAACCGGATCGTGTATGGCCTTTTTGATGCCATCCAGATCCGTATCTGTCCGAGCAGTTCCGGCAAATGCTTTTTGAACACTTTGGGCGATACAAGGTCGCACGTTGCCCAGTTGTCCACATATGGCAGAAACGCATTCAGTTTCTCAATACATCTGTCATAATCCCTGATTCCCTCAATCAGGAAACCATGCAGATTGTATTCCTCAAAATAGTCATGCGGCAGAATTTTCATATATTCTTCTATTCCCGGCAGTTTCGCTGCTTCTTTCGCCAGTTTCCTGAGTTCCGGCGTCCGCACACCAATGATCGTTTCCGGCGCTACATTCGGAATCAGCTTCCGCTGAAATTCCGCATATTCTTTATCTTCCAGTTCAAACAGTTTTTCCCTTAGTACCTGTACTATTTCCATCATACTCCCTCTTTTTCTCTGTCAGTTTTCTCTGTTCTTCCTCCAATGCGCCCTTCTCCTGTGTATGGCGCATTTTCAAGCCCGCATAAACATCTGAAAGCATCCTGCCTACAAGTTCATCATCCCATTGAAAATAGGAGGTTGCCAGCATAACAGCAATTCCATGGGCAAAGATCCAATTCTCCCGATGGAACAACGATCCCTTTTCATCCGAAAAACCTGTCTGTTCTTCCACTGCCTGCCGCACTGCATCATCATACCCTTCCTCCGCCGTCATTACTTCCATCGGTCTCTCGCACATAAAGAGCATGCGAAACAGATTCTTCTCCTCACAGGCAAAATGGATATATGCCATACCGATCGCTTTATAGATCGGATATCCGATCTCCCCGCATATCCGTTCACGGTAGGAATAAAACATTTCCTTCGCCTTTTCCCGTACGGATTCCTTTACCTCATCCATACTGTTAAAGACAGTAAAGATCGGTCTGGCGGAAGCGCCAAGTTTATTTCCCAGGCTCCGCGCCGTCAGCGCATCTTCCCCTTCCTGCCTTACAATCTCAACAGCTGCTGCAACAATTTCCTCTTTTGTAAACTTTGGTTTTGGCGGCATTTCCCTTTTCCTTTCTTTTCGATCGCATTGTTTTAAAACGCCTGTTTTGAAACGATAGAATCACTATAAACCATCACTATTCCAGTGTCAATTCCTTTTGCTAATCTTAAGATTTTCTTTCGTTTTTTATGAAAAATCCCACTGTCGTATGCACTACCGACAGTGGGAACAATATTTTTATTCACTTTTCCTCTGCGTCTTTTGGATCTCGCCGGCCAGTTCAAACCCCTTCTTGGCAGCGATCACCGCAATAAATTCATTGATGACGGCAGCCGCGGCGATCGTCCCCTGTACGATCTCCACAAGTTGTGTCTGCGTCGCAAGTGTGGCGCAGATGATTCCCGTGAACACGAGCGATACGCCCGAATGCGGGAGCAGCGTCAGACCGAGATATTTCCTCACGGTATCCGGCATGTGCATAAGCCTTGCCCCGGACATCGCACCAAAGTATTTGCCGAAGGCACGCGCCAGAATATAGATAAACGTATACACCCCTGCGCCTAGGATCAGATGATAGTTGAGCGGAGCGCCCAGATCAACAATCGCAGCCATCAGTGATATCCCAAGGATCGGGGCAAAATAACCTGAGATCTCTTCCAGCCTCTCCGGTGTCACGAGATTGGCAAACACCGCCGAAAAGGAAACTCCCATGAGCATATAATTCAGCACGATCCCGGTCAGCAGGAACGTATTGAACAGCCAGCCGGTCATTTTTTCTCTCCTTCCGCAACCCCGTAGAGCATATAATCAAACAACTCCGTAATCGCTTTTTCATGTTTTTTTACTTTTTCGTGCAAAACAACATTTTGAAAAGCAGGACTGCTGAAATATCCATTCAGCATGGTCTGCATCAGATGAAAATAAGAAAGTGCATCCTCCATCGTGATTCCCTTCCTCAGGGCAAGCGCATCAAGTGTCTTTTTGCAGATCTCTTCATTCAATCTGTTAAACTCCGCGAGTGCTTCGTTCACTGCATCCGATAAATGCAGCGGAGGGTTCAATAACGCTTCAAAAATAATATGTGCTTCCCTTGGAAAAGCATGAAAGAAATCCATACGGACAGCCATGTATCGCTTCAGATCAGCTGATCCGCCGTTTGCACAGATATACTCCGTCAGTTTCTGACAGGAATATTTGAGACACAAAAGATAGAGCTCATCTTTTCCACTGAAATTGTGGTAGACAAGCCCCTTGTTGATTCCGGCTTTACAGATATTGTTCACTGTCCCGCCGACATAACCGTTCGTTCCGAATTCCGTCATCGCCGATTCCATGATCCTTGCAACGGTACGTTCGGTCTTTTCATTTTTATTCATTATGATCACGTCCCTGTAATATTATTAACCAATCAGTCAATAATATATTGAAGCGTCAATGATCTGTTTCGTCAATCACAGTTCTCTCTCTTCAGTTCCGTCTTATTCTCATACATCCGGCCGTCCGCATCTGCGATCGCTTCATCAATTCTTTCACGCGTAAATTCATCACAAACCGAAAATCCATGCGCAACCTGCACTTTGAATGAATACCACTGTGCCTGATTTGCCTCGTCGATCAGCTGGCGGAAAATCTCTTTTCCCTTTTGATAATTCTCCTTCACGTCAACGCCCGTCATCAGGACACAGAATTCGTCCCCTCCCACACGGTAAGCCTTCCCGTAATGTCCAAAGCTGTCCGCAATAATGCTGGCTGCAATCTTGATCAGCTCATCTCCGAATTCATGTCCCTGCCGGTCATTCACCGCTTTCAGATTATTGACATCCAGATAGACAATGCCCAATTGGATAAATACTTCTTCGTTATGTTCGTATTCCGCAAGTTGTTCCAGATACGCCGTTCTGTTACCAAGCCCTGTCAGACCATCAGAATATGCCAGTTTCCTGATCAGGTCATATTTCAGTCCCTGCTCAATGATTTTGTAAGCTTCGATCTGGCTGCTGAGCGCAAAGAACAGGCACAGCAGCAACATGCCGACCCGGACAAGCCCTGCCCTGTCCATCCGGTCCATATGCAGAGACCTGAACGACTCAAAGATTCCCAAAAACCACAGAGAAAAGATTCCCAGGATCTGCAGAACACAGCTCAGTATCAGTTTTTTCTCTTTCTTTAGCTGAATGAGCATCCGGACAACCCATATAAACAAGACCAGATCTGTGAGCATCATTGTGAAGCTAGCACCTTTGAGCATATGATGCAGATCGCCGATCCCGCTGAATTGGACTGCCACGCACAGCAGGATATATCCTGCATTATAATATCCCAGTATTCTCATACTCTTGTGCTTGAAAATCTGATACTCCGAATCCAGATACATCAGGAGCGGCATACTATCGACCACCATGAGCATATTATTGATCAGCTGCAGTATCCTCATATCCCTGACGCAGAACTGTAATACATTCGTCTCTATCAGACTCCATATTCCGGTCAGGAACGCAAATATTCCCACCCAGAGCAGACTGTGATTCTTCCCGGCCCGCCCGTATGTCGGTAGGAGATCAACCACGATCAGTACAAAGCCTACCAGGATCAGCAGTGCGCTGACCACTATGCCAAACATATTGTCCGCAAAGAGTCCCAGAATAATGTCCGCCTTATCACCAATCAGCAGGGAGTCTACCGTAACGGCACTCGTATCATAAACCATAATAATCTGCAGTTCCAGGCACTTTGATGAATCCTCATGAGAAATCGTAAGAATATTCCAGAGATTGCCGGGTGATCTGTTATAGAATCGGGAATCATATACGGATGTTTCATAGATCATTTCACCGTCTGCCAGCACACGTGTATACACATCCTTTGATCGATAAACCAGATCAACATCCGATTCCAGTTCAGGAAGCTGATAATAGATGGACAGAACCCCTGTCTCATCATCCATAAACTCTCCCAGCCTTCTGACATCCACCGGCTGATTGCCCTCACGGTCCAGCGTCCAGGAAGCGCTGATATCCTCATAGGCTTTCTCCTCGCCCGACTGTGGCTGTCCCTGTCTGCTCACGCCGATCGCTGCTATGATCGACAGCATCCCCAGAAGTCCGAGTGCGTATAATAAACCGATAATTCTATGTCCTTTATAAGAAGCTTTCCCCATATGTGACCTCTCTGCTCATAACCCAAAGAACGCTTTGTATCCTGCTCTTTTTTATCTTATCACATTCAACCATAAAGGACTATGAAAATCTGCTTTTCATTTCTCTCTTTTATTACAACTAAACATCTTATAGAACAGTCTGACATGTGCCTCTAACTCCCGCTTGCACTTTTCCTCTTTTTCCGGATGTCTGTCACACTCTCCCAGCCAGACAAAAATCGGCGCATCATACATCATTGCAAGAGTACCCGGATCCGTCTGCTCCAGAACCCCCGCTGAGATCATTCCGGCAAACAGTCTCTTATGATACTGATATATCTTATCAACATACATTTGGGAATACAATACCGACATTTCCGGTGAACGGAACTGTTCGATCGTCATCATTCTCCTGAAACGGCTGACATATTCATCATGCAGAGAATAGTCGATCAGCGTCCTCACTTTTTCAACCAGATAATCAGCCGTGAATTCTTCAAACACCATGGCATCCTGCTGCGAATTTTGAAAATGAATGGAAATGGTATCCGCAAATGATCCATACCGACTGCATCATATCCTCTTTGCGAAAACAATCGTAGTGATTCCAAAAGAATTCTGTGCTTTGTATCCATGTCCGCTCCTTTTATTCTGTTTATCTTACTCCCTGTGCCAGTGCCTTTCTCACTGCAGCCCGTATGGTTTTACTTGATAACGTAGCGCCTGACACAGCATCCACTTCACTCGTATTCTGACCGATCATTTCAGGAATCATTGCTTCTGCCGTTTCTCCCTTTCCGTTTACATGACGGATTAACTGAATATCCTGAATCATATGGTCTTTCACTTCCACCTTCACAGTCACCTTCACAAGCTCCGTTTCCTCTACTCCTTCATAGATTCCGTCTGCCACATCTGTAAGATCAACTGTCGCCACCTCATCCAGCCTCTTGTACGTCTGACTGATCCA
>CAMGRE010000062.1 GCA_946061355.1 uncultured bacterium
AGTCCTCGCCGCCCTGTTCATCGTCTTTCTCGAAAATGGCTGATACTAAGACACTCCTCGAATGCATTCCGATGCTTTGTTTGATATTCATTGCAATAAAAAAGGACCGCCGGCGCGGCCCCTTTTTCGTGCTTACAGAGCGTCTTTCATGGATCTCACGTATTCGGCGACGGGTTCGGCCGCGTCACGGCCGTATTTGGCGAGGAGCTTGATGATCGCGGAGCCTACGATGGCGCCGTCCGACTTGGCTGCCATATCATGCGCCTGCTCGGGAGTTGAGATGCCGAAGCCCACGGCGCAGGGGATATCCGTATTTTCCCGGATCAGCTTTACGATCGCGCCGATATCGGTGGTGATCTCCGTCCTTGTGCCGGTCACCCCAAGGCTTGATACGACATAGACAAAGCCTTCAGCCTCTTTTGCGATCATGGCGATCCGGTTCTCGGACGTTGGTGCGATCAGGGAGATCAGAGCCACCTGATACTTGCCGCACAAATCTGCGAATTCCTCCTTTTCTTCAAAGGGAAGATCCGGCAGGATCAGCCCGTCGATGCCGATCTCGGAGCAGGTTTTGATAAAAACTTCCGCATCATAGGAAAATACGACGTTTGCGTATGTCATAAATACCATCGGAACTGTCACGTCTTTGCGCAGGTCACGCACCAGATCAAAGATCTTGTCGGTGGTGGCGCCTGCAGCGAGGGCACGCACATTTGCCTCCTGAATGACAGGGCCTTCGGCAGTGGGATCGGAGAACGGGATGCCGAGTTCGATCAGATCTGCACCGGCATGCACCATGGCGCGCACCACTTTGGCGGTTGTCTCCAGGTCGGGGTCACCGCATGTGATAAAAGGAATAAATGCCTTTCCGTTTCGGAATGCTTCTGCGATTCTGTCAGTCATGGATATCCTCCCCTCTGTAACGGGCGATGGCGGCGCAGTCCTTGTCGCCTCTGCCGGAGATTGTGATTACCAGTATCTTGTCTTTGGACATGGTCGGAGCCAGTTTTATGGCGTGTGCCACAGCGTGCGCACTCTCGATCGCGGGGATGATCCCCTCCGTCCGGCTCAGATATTCAAAAGCCTCTACCGCTTCTTCATCGGTGATGGCAACGTAGTTGGCGCGCCCGGTGTCGTGGAGCCATGCATGCTCGGGGCCGATACCGGGGTAATCCAGACCGGCGGAGATGGAGTATACCGGAGCGATCTGGCCGAATTTGTCCTGACAGAAATAGGATTTCATGCCGTGGAAGATGCCGAGACGTCCTGTGTTGATGGTCGCGGCCGTCTCATAGGTATCGATGCCGCGCCCGGCCGCCTCGCAGCCGATCAGCGTGACGCCCCTTTCTTCGATAAAATGATAGAAACTGCCCATAGCGTTGCTGCCGCCACCCACACAGGCGATGACTGCATCGGGAAGTCGGCCCTCTTTTTCCAACATCTGCTGTTTAATTTCCTTGGAAATTACAGACTGGAAATCACGGACGATGGTGGGGAAGGGATGCGGTCCCATCACGGAGCCGAGACAGTAGTGCGTGTCGTCAATACGGTTCGTCCATTCCCTCATTGCCTCGGACACAGCATCTTTCAATGTAGCGGTGCCGCTCTTGACCGGGATGACTTCAGCGCCCAGCAGGCGCATACGGTATACGTTCAGTGCCTGACGGATGGTGTCCTCCTCTCCCATAAAGACAACGCATTCCATGCCAAGGAGTGCAGCGGCGGTTGCCGTTGCCACACCGTGCTGTCCTGCACCGGTCTCGGCGATCAGACGTGTCTTGCCCATCTTTTTGGCAAGCAGCGCTTGCCCCAGCACATTGTTGATCTTGTGTGATCCGGTGTGGTTTAAGTCCTCGCGCTTCAGATAGATTTTGGCTCCGCCCAGATCCTCCGTCATTTTCTGTGCATAGTACAGGCGGCTGGGACGGCCTGCATAGTCGTTAAAAAGGTCTGTGAGTTCCCGGTTGAATTCCGGGTCGTCCTTATAATGATTGTATGCTTGTTCCAACTCGATCACGGCATTCATCAGTGTCTCGGGGATGTACTGCCCGCCGTGGATGCCGAAACGTCCATTCGGATTGGTCATGGAAATTCTCCTTTCATCGTAACTGTGAAGGTGCGGAACAGTTACTTTCTATTTTCCTCTTAATTCATCTAACATTTTTTTCTTGTCGGGAGAGCGCATCAGCGTCTCGCCGATCAGTACGCCGTTCACGTTGGCTCTCTCGAGTGTGGCGATATCTTCTGCAGTGCGGATTCCGCTCTCTGCCACGAACAGGATATGATTCGGCACCAGAGCGCGCAGCCGTTCACTGTTGTGGATATCCACCGTGAAATCCTTCAGGTTCCGGTTGTTGACACCGATGATCCTTGCGCCTGCCCGGACGGCATTCCCGATCTCCTCTTCATTATGCGCCTCCACCAGAGCGGAGAGTCCGAGCCGGTCGCAGAGGCTGATATAACGGCTGATCGTCTGCGTATCCAGCAGGCTGCAGATTAAGAGCACGGCACTTGCGCCCAGGAGTCTTGCCTGATAGATCATATATTCGTCCACGACGAAATCTTTGCGGATACAGGGGATCGATACCGCCCCCGCAATCTCCTCGAGATAGGAATCGTTTCCCAGGAACCATTTGGGTTCCGTCAGGACGGAGATGCAGGATGCGCCTGCCCGTTCATAATCCTTTGCGATCTCCAAATAGGGAAAATCCTCTGCGATGATTCCCTTACTGGGCGATGCCTTTTTGCACTCGCAGATAAAAGACATTCCGTCCTTCGCGAGTGCTGCCTCAAAGGGAAAGCCGGAGAGCGGCTGCTTTTCGCATAAGGAGAGAGCCTGTTCCTTAAGAAGTTCTGGCGAAACCTTCTTTTTTGCCTCGCTGACGCGGACTTTTGCGTATTCGGCGATCGTGTGAAGTATGTTGTCTGCCATGACGGTTCTCCTTATGCGTTGGATTTTCGCTTAAGGGCTTCCATCACGGCGAGCGCTTTGCCGGAATCGATGAGTTCTCCTGCGAGGCGGATGCCGTCTGCAATGGAAGAAGCTTTGCCTGCGATGTACAGGCCTGCGCCCGCATTCATCAGCACGGTGTCTCTTCTGGGGCCCTTTTCACCCTTTAAGATCGCGATCGCGATCTGTGCGTTCTCGGCAGGATCACCGCCTTTTAAGTCTTCCCCGGTGCAACGTGTCAGTCCGAAATCCTCCGGCTTGATCTCGTATGTCTTAAAATTACCGTTGTCTATTTCACAGACGGAAGTGGGTGCACTTAAGGAGATCTCATCTAGCTTGTCCTGACCGTATACCACGAGGCCGCGTTTTACACCAAGGCTTGACAGTACTCTGGCAAGTGGCTCGAGCAGGTATTCATCATAGACACCGAGGAGCTGCATGGTGGGATGACCGGGGTTGGTCAGCGGTCCGAGGATATTGAATACGGTGCGGATGCCGAGCTCCTTGCGGATCGGGCCCACATACTTCATGGAAGCGTGATACTTCTGGGCAAAGAAGAAGCACATACCCACATTTTGCAGTAGTTCCACAGCCTTTTCTGGCTCCTGCACGATATTGATGCCGAGCGCTTCCAGACAATCCGCAGTGCCGCATTTGGAGGAAGCTGCGCGGTTTCCATGTTTTGCAACCTTGACACCGCCCGCAGCCAGCACAAAAGCGGATACCGTGGAGATGTTGAAGCTCTGCGCCCCATCGCCGCCGGTTCCGACGATCTCCAGCACATCCATATTATGATCAACCTTCAGCGCATGGGCTCTCATGGCAGCGGCACAGCCCGAGATCTCATCGATCGTCTCGGCACGGGCGCTTTTGGTGGACAGAGCGGCAAGGAAGGCTGCGTTCTGCACCTGTGTTGTTGCACCGTCCATGATCTCGTTCATAACCTGATAGGCCTCATCGTAGGTCAGATCTCCCTTGTTTACAATTTTCTTGATGGCTTCTGCAATCATTTTGGTTTCCTCCTTATAAAGTGTTTAAAAAGTTTTTAATCATTGTCGGTCCGTCCGGCGTCAGTACAGATTCCGGATGAAACTGCATGCCGTAGACCGGAAAGTTCTTATGTTTCACTGCCATGATTTCGCCGTCTGCCGTCTCTGCGATGACGGAAAGACAGTCGGGAATCGTGTCTTTCACGGCAGCGAGAGAGTGGTAACGCGCCACGGGAATCGGGTTGGGACAGCCCGCAAATAACGCACAGTCCTCTGTAAGAATGGCGTCAGACTGTTTGCCGTGCATCAGTTCTTTGGCATACGATACGGTCGCACCGTAGGCTTCGCAGATTGCCTGATGTCCCAGACATACGCCCAGGATCGGAAAACGGCTGCCCAGTTCCTTCACCACATCGATACACACACCGGCGTCCGACGGACGGCCGGGGCCGGGGGAGAGGATGATCGCGTCAGGTTTTAGTTCACCAATCTCTTTTATCGTCAGTTCGTCATTCCTTATGACACGGATGTCAGGTCTGATGGAGCCGATGAGCTGATACAGATTGTAGGAAAAACTGTCATAATTATCAATCAACAGGATCATGATTCCACCTCCTCTGCAAGCTTCAAGGCATTGACAACGGCAGCCGCCTTGTTGATACATTCCTGATATTCTTTGGCGGAAACAGAGTCTGCCACGATGCCGGCGCCGCTGCGCACGAATACTTTGCCGTTCTTTTTATATGCCAGACGGATTGCGATGCAGGTGTCCATATTTCCGGTGAAATCCAGATAACCGATCGCTCCTCCGTAGATGCCGCGCTTATTGCCCTCCAGGTCGTTGATCAGCTGACATGCCATGAGTTTCGGGGCTCCCGACAGTGTGCCCGCGGGGAGCACGGCGCTGAGTGCATCCAGCGCATCCCTGTCTTCCCGGATTTCACCCCGCACGGTGGAGCCGATGTGCATCACATGGGAATACCGCTCGATGCAGTGGTATTTTTCCACGGATACCGTGCCGAAGCGGGAGACCTTGCCGATGTCATTCCTGCCCAGATCGACCAGCATATTATGCTCCGCAAGTTCCTTGGGATCGGCGAGCAGTTCCGCTTCCAGTTGCTTGTCCTCCTCCTCGGTCTTGCCGCGGGGCCTCGTGCCGGCCAGCGGGAAGGTGTGGAGGACGCCGTCTTCCAGTTTGACAAGCGTCTCGGGAGAGGCACCCGCCACTTCCATGTCGGAACTGGAGAAATAGAACATATACGGCGACGGGTTCATTGTCCGGAGGATCCGGTATGTATTGAAAAGGCTTCCGTCAAAGTCTGCTTCCAGGCGGTTGGAGAGTACGATCTGGAAGATATCGCCCTCGTGGATATGATGCTTGGCGGTCTCTACCATATTACAGTAGGATTCCTCATCGAAGATGGGGTGAAAGTCGGATTTTAACTGCCCCGAAGTTTCCGCGCAGGGTTCTCCGGAGCGGATCAGCCGTTCCATGGTGTCGAGTTCCAGCTTCGCCCGGTTGTACTCGCTGTCCACATCCTCCAGTGAGATATTGACGATCAGAATGATCTTTTGCCTGAAGTTATCGAAGGCGATGACCTTGTCAAAGAGCATCAGATCCACATCTTTAAACTGTTCCGTATCTTTGGCGTCCAATTTAAGGGTCGGTTCTGCATATTTGATATAATCGTAGGAAAAATAGCCGACCAGTCCTCCGGTAAAAGGGGGCAGATCGTCCAGACGGGGACTCTTGTGCTCGGCGAGAACCTGTCTGATATACGGATCGGGATTGGCATTCTCAAAGGTAATGGAGCCGACCTTCATAGTGCCGTTCAAACATGTGATTTCAAGTTTGGGGTCATAACCCAGAAAGGTATATCTGCCCCATTTTTCATGGCCGGCCACCGATTCCAGGATATAACAGTGCTTTGAGACATTTTTGAGAATGCGGAGCACCTCGATGGGAGTCTTGACATCGGAGAGGATTTCCCGGCTGACGGGAACCACCCGGTATTCGCCCTGCGATGCCAGTGCTTTTACTTCTTCCAGTGTTGGTTTCATGATCTGCCTCCGCTTTTGTATCCGCAGACGGTGGAAGCGCACCTTGCGGATGAGCTGCTGTCAAGGAATAAAAAAATCCTTGACAGAACGATAGATTCTGTCAAGGACGAATAAACTTTACCCGCGGTACCACCTTGTTTTACGGAAAAACCGTACACTCATCAGGATACTAACATATCCCCGGCAACTGACGTATGCCTCACGTCACAGATACTCGGAACCTCCTGATCGGATAGGAAAACTTCCTTTGGCTGTGCCCTCCGCGGTCCATTTGATGTCCTGTTTTCTGCCTGATTCTCAGCACCTCAGGCTCTCTGTGGGAGCATAAACACCTTTACTTCCGCATCATCGGTTTGATCTTTATTTTTTCTTTAACCTACCACAGAAAAATGAGTTTGTCAAGATCGCGGCGTACAGAAGATCAGTATCTCGTGGGCAAAGAGCGGGAACGCAGACAATACGGTGAGGAAGCCCCATTCCCCGAAGGTCAGATGCACCGTGCCGAAAGCTTTGATGAAAAACGGGATTTCCGTCACCAGAAACTGCAGCAGGATTCCGGTGATACAGGCGACGATCATCAGCTTATTGTCAAGATGCTTCATCCGGAAAAAAGAGGTCCGGACGCTCCGCATCCCTATGGCATGAAAAAGCTGGCACATTCCGAGCACAGTAAAAGCGTATGTCTGGGAACGCTGCAGCACGGTGCCGGTCTGCAGTGCGGTGATCAGATTGGTAAATGTCAGCGCCAGATGCTCACGGGTCAGGAGCAGGTAGGGCAGTGTGAAGAAGGCGGCGAGACTGATGGCAGCGATCAGGATGCCGTAAAATATCGTACAGACGAGTGCCCCGTGAGCGAACAGGTTCTCGGAGGAGGGCCTTGGAGGGCATTTCATCAGCGCTTTTCCATCGTTTTGGTCGATTCCCAGAGCCAGTGCAGGCAGAGAGTCCGTGATCAGATTAATCCACAGGATATGACTGGATTTTAACGGAGAGGCGAGACCGAGCACCACTGCGACAAACATGGTCAGGATTTCTCCGAGGTTGGAGGAAAGCAGGAAGATCACGGTTTTTTTGATGTTTTCATAGACGCCGCGTCCCTCCTCGATGGCTTTCTCGATGGTCGAAAAGTTGTCATCAGTCAGGATCATGTCGGATGCCTGCTTCGCGACGTCGGTTCCGTTCAATCCCATGGAGATGCCGATGTCGGCAGCTTTTAAGGAAGGAGCGTCATTGACGCCGTCGCCGGTCATTGCCACGACATTTCCCTTTTCCCGGAAACCGGTGACGATCTGTACCTTCTGTTCGGGAGAGATGCGTGCGAACACTCTCACATAGTCCAGTCTTTTCAAGAATTCTTCGTGAGACAGGGAGCGCATCTCACTGCCTGACAGACAGGCTTCCCGGTCGGATACGATGGAGAGCTGCTTTGCGATGGCGTATGCGGTATCCACATGGTCACCGGTAATCATGACGGTGCCGACTCCGGCATCCCGGAAGCGTCTGACAGCGTCGGCAGCCTCGGGACGGGCAGGGTCCAGCATACCCACCATGCCGAGAAAGGTCAGATCCTGCTCGGAGGGAGAGCGCTGGCCAGTCTTCATGGCAAATGCCAGTGTGCGCAGTGCCTGGGAGGACAGCTCGCCCTGGGTGCGCCGGATCTGGCGGCGCACAGAAGCGGTGAGAGGAACAGTCTTGCCCTGTAGCAGGATTGTTGTGCAGCGCGACAGAACCTCGTCAGGCGCTCCTTTGGTGTAGGTGACGGTCTGTGTGCCGCATCTGTGGAAGGTGGACATCATCTTGCGGTCAGAGTCAAAAGGCAGTTCTTCCCTGCGCGGCAGCGTTTTCTCCAGAACTGTTCTGTCACATCCGTATTTGGAAGAAAGCGCAAGGAGTGCAAGCTCCGTCGGGTCACCGATACTCTTTGCCTTATTCAGGACAGCATCATTGCACAGCGTCATTGCATACAGAAATTCCCTGTGCAACGAGGGGTGCAGTGCGTCTGCGGCCAACACTTTTTGGTTGACATAACACTGAGAAACGGTCATGCGGTTTTGCGTCAGGGTTCCCGTTTTGTCAGAACATACAATATTGACAGAACCGAGCGTTTCCACGGCGGGAAGGCGCCGGATGATCGTATTGACACGGACCATGCGGGTTACGCTGAGCGCAAGGCATATGGTGACAACGGCGGGCAGGCCTTCCGGTACGGCGGCCACAGCGAGGGAGATGGCGGTGAGCAGCATCTCAAAAATATTGCGTTTCTGCCATACCGCAATCGCAAACAGGAGGACACACAGGAGAATGGAGAGAAAACTCAGGATCTTGCCCAGATCGCCGAGTTTTTTTTGAAGGGGCGTGGTGTCGTCATGACCTGCCTGGATCAGGGAAGCGATCCTGCCGATCTGCGTATCCATACCGGTAGCGGTGACGATACCCTGACCTCTTCCGTAGGTGATGATGGTGGACATGTATGCCATGTTCAGCCGGTCGCCCAGGGGAATATCGTGGGAAGGAGAAGCAATGAAACCGGCTTTTTTCTCCACAGGGAGGGATTCTCCCGTCAGGGTGGATTCCTCGGCTTTGAGATTTTCGGAGAGCGTAAGGCGCAGATCGGCGGGAACCTGGCAGCCTGCGTCCAGACAGACCAGATCGCCGGGAACCAGATCGGATGCGGGGATTTCCTTCTGCTTTCCGTCACGGATCACGATGGCATGCGGACTTGTGAGTTTCTTCAGGGAATCGAGCGCCTTTTGCGCTTTTCCCTCCTGGATCAGCCCAACTATGGCATTGATAAAAACGACGGCGAGAATGATCGCCGTGTCACTGATTTCGTCTAAGAGAAGGGAGATGGCGGAAGCGGCTAACAGAATATAGATCAGAGGATCGTGAAGCTGCTCTAAGAAAGAAGCAATCAGACTTTTTTTCCGGCTCTCCGGAAGCGCATTCCTTCCATAGACGGACAGACGGGCGGCAGCCTCTTTCTGGCTGAGTCCTTTCGCAGAATTTGTCTTTAAGTCGGAACAGGTTTCCTGTATCGTTTTTGCTTCAAACATATGCTCTCTCCTTGCTTACGGAACAAATAGAAATACACCTGGTACAACCATATGCGTACAAGAGTAAAAAAATGTCTGAAAGAATTCCGGGTCCGGGGAAAGAGCAGACACTAAACAAACGACGGACATATGACGATAATTATTACAAAGTGTCGGCTCCGGAGTGAGCCGGAAAATTTTTTGTGCCTGTCCGAAACGGATGTCGGGATGGCGGATAGGAGGATACTATGGCAGAAATCACACAATCACAGAACAGCTGGACCGATATGTTCCATCAATACAGTGCGGAGATCATGGAACGGATTAAGAGCGGAAGGACGGAAGTCTCGATTCCGATCGGCGGCTCGGAGATGACGCAGTCGGAGTGGGAAAAAGCGCTCAAAAGCATTGATAAGCAGATAGGGGATATCAAGGAGGAACAGGAGGAGCGCTTCGCGAGACTTGGGAAAAAGGAGGCGCATCAGGCGGAGGCGGCAGCAGCTTATGAGGCGGCGGTTTCCGGGAAGGTCAATCCGGTCGAGCAACTCAGGACGAAGCCGAAGGCTCCGTATGATTATCTGGCAAAGGACGGGATCATAGAATATAAAGGTGCGGTCTTTGTCTGCGATGAGAAGAATAACTGTCTTTGTCTCGGTGATGTGTCCGACAAACAAAATGTGCTGACGATCCCGTTGTCGGGCGGCGGGTGCCTGAAAGTGAACCGGGACAATCTCGGAGAGCTGGCGAATGCGATTGATATGTTTTCGCCGGAGGACATCAATCTGATCATGCGCGCGATCGCGCAGGACAATAAGGCGCGCTCCATGCAGAAGGAGATGGAGGATACGGTGACCGAGGCCGGTGAGGAGCTTGCAGACGGCAGCGGTGATGATGAGGAAGAGTTGTAATGCATCAGATCTTTAACAGGATAAAAAAGGATGTCAGGAGATTCTGGTTCGCGGGAGTGATCCTGATCTTATACTATGCGGCGGCGAGGGTGTTTCTTCACGGACTGTGCCCCGTGGTGTATTTCACGGGGGTTCCCTGTCCGGGATGCGGACTGACCCGAGCCGTTCTCTTTTTTGTGACAGGGCAGTTTGCAAGGTCGTTTGCCATCAATCCGGCGGGGATACTCTGGATCGCACTGGCGCTATATTTTGCAGTCAACCGCTACATTCTGGGACGGCATAACAGGAGAGAGGCAACTTTGCTGCTGACGGCTGTGGCGTGTATCACGATCGGCGTGTATCTGTACCGTATGGCGCGGTATTTCCCGGGGATGCCTCCGGTCAGTTATACAGGGAACAATGTCCTGTCAAAGCTGCTGCCGGGGTATTCCGATTGGATCCGTCATATCAGGAATTGACAAAATCATATTGTAGAAGTGGATAAAATACGCTATAATAAAAAAGAGTTTTGTCTCAAATACAATTTGTACGGGGAGAATGTGATGGATAACAACAATATGTATCAGCAGGATCAGAACAATGACTATCAGCAGAATTACGGGAGTCAGCAGGGGTACACGGCTCCGCAGTCGGATTATATTCAGCCCGATTATGTGCAGCCGGGATATCAACAGGGATATCAGCAGCCGGAGAATACGCTGGAGGAGCCTGTAACGCTGGGAGAGTGGATGGTAAGCTTCTTACTTATGCTTATCCCCTGCGTGAACATTATCTTGATGTTTGTGTGGGCATTCAGCAATTCCGAGAAGAAGAGCAAGTCCAATTTCTTTAAGGCGGCGCTGATCTGGTACGGAATCTGCATGGTGCTGTCGATTATCATGGTTTTTGCCATGGGAATCGGTGTGGCGTCCGCTCTGAGTTAAAGGATTATTTCTGTGAATAAGGAAAATGAATCATAAAAGCTTTTTCGAGAAGTTAAAAGAAGTGATTGTACTTCTTGCTGCCATCGGAATGGTACTGTTGTTTCTGACCGTTACGCACATCGGCTGCCCGATCAAGTGGATGACGGGAATCTCCTGTCCGGGCTGCGGTATGACGCGGGCGCTCTGGAGCGCGGTAAGGTTCCGGTTCGGCGAAGCATTCCGGTTCCATCCGTTGTTCTGGATGGTTCCTCTCTTTTTTCCGTTATATCTGTTTTGGGAACGGATGCCGGGAAAGGTCAGGAAAGGAGTGCTGTGGGTAATTATCCTGGCATTTTTGCTTACATATCTGATCCGCCTGTGTTCGGGCGGTGATCCGGTGGTTGGCATCAGGCCGTATGAGGGGGTAATTGGCCGTATGTTTCAGAAAATATGTGACAACCATGGAGGAAGATTATGAAAATACAAGAAGACAGAAGTTTATTGATGTACATTTTGCTCAGTATCGTTACCTGCGGTATCTACAGTTATTACTTCATTTATAAACTGGCTCAGGATATGAATGTTGTGTGCGCGGGAGACGGTCAGAACACACCCGGACTGGTTCAGTTTATTTTGCTGTCCTATATTACCTGTGGAATTTATTCCTGGTTCTATTATTACAACCTGGCTAACAGAATGGCAGAGAATGCACCGCGCTATGGTCTGAGTTTTTCGGAGAACGGAACCACAGTTTTGCTCTGGCTGCTCGTCGGAGCACTGGTTTGCGGAATCGGACCTTTTGTTGCAATGTATATCCTGATCAAAAATATGAACAGCCTGGCACATGCATACAATACAGGTGTAAGAGCGTAATCAAACATTTATAAATGGAAAGGCGTATGGATTTTTCTTATTCAAATTCAGATATTTAATAGAAACAATAGAGGCGTTGCGGTGCAGCGCCTCTTGTTTT
>CAMGRE010000063.1 GCA_946061355.1 uncultured bacterium
AAGGCAGTATTGCGATGCCTATCATTTGCTGGAGAATGTGGCGCGATGGGATAAGCCGAAAGTGTTCGGCGTTGCCAGAAAGATGGACAGAACAGCTTTAAAAAGTGATTACTGTACGCAAAAGGCAGCATCAGCTTTTGAGACGTTGATCGATTCCATCCGTGCAAAATATATCCTTCTGTCCTATAACAACATGGCGGAAAAAGGAAATGACCGTTCCAATGCGAAGATCAGTGATGATGATATCATGCGTATCCTGAAAAAAAAGGGAACCGTAAAGGTATTTGCGGAAGATTATAAAGCATTCTCAACCGGAAAATCCGATATTCAGGAGAATCAGGAGAGACTGTTTTTGTGTACGTGTTATGAATCGGAGAAAGAAATCATTCCGTCGGCGTTAAATTATACCGGAGGGAAATACAAACTGCTCTCACAGATCCTGCCGCTTTTCCCAAAGGATGCGGATCGCGTGGTGGATCTGTTTTGCGGTGGGTGTAATGTCGGGATTAATGTAAGCTGTAATAAAGTTCAATTCAATGATTCCAACCGGTATCTGATGGGACTGTTGGATACATTCAGACGACTGCCCAAAGAAAAGGTATTTGAGTGGCTGTATAATGCGATTGAAAGATATCATCTTTCGCTTGTGAGCAAGAACGGATATGAATATTACGAATGTGAAAGTTCGAAAGGCTTAGGCTCCTGCAATAAGGAGGGGTATAACAAACTCAGGAAAGATTTTAATTGTAAAGAAGAGCAGGATGATGAGTACTTTTTGATGCTGTACCTGTTGATTGTCTATTCGTTTAATAATCAGTTAAGGTTCAACAAAAAAGGGGAATTCAATTTACCTGTCGGTAAGAGGGATTTCAATTCAAAGATGCAGAAGAAATTGGAAGCTTTTATCGACCGGATCAAAAGTGGGGATTACTGTTTTACAAATCAGGATTTCAGAGATGTAAAGTTAGATGATTTTACGGATAAGAGTTTCTTTTATGCAGATCCGCCGTATCTGATCACATGCGCTACCTATAATGAGCAGGATGGATGGACGGAACGGGATGAATATGATCTGCTGTCATTTCTGGAAGAACTGGACAGGAGAGGAATCCGGTTTGCATTATCCAACGTGCTGGAAAGCAAGGGCAGGAAAAACAGTATCTTAGCCGACTGGATTGAGAAAAACAAAAAGTTTAAGGCGATTTTCCTTGATTATGACTATGCAAATTCAAATTACCATACGAAGCGGGAAGGCATTACCAGGGAAGTGTTGGTGGTAAATTACGAAATATAGATAGATACAAAACAAAAAGAGAGGCAGTGAGGATGGGGAAAGCACAGGAAAAAATCATTATCAGGGGATTGAGGCAGAATAATCTGAAGAACATATCCCTGGAGATCCCGAAGGAAAAGATCGTGGTATTTACCGGCGTGTCCGGTTCGGGAAAGTCGAGCATCGTGTTCGACACGGTGGCGGCAGAGAGCCAGAGACAGATGAACGAGACCTACACGGCATTTATGCGCGGGAGACTGCCGAAGTACGAGAAGCCGAAGGTGGATTACATTGATAATCTGACGGCGTCGGTCATCATTGATCAGAGCCGGCTGGGCGGAAATTCCCGCTCAACCGTAGGGACGATCAGTGATCTGTACGCTACGCTCAGACTGCTGTATTCCAGGATCGGAACGCCATGGGTTGGGACAGCTTCCTATTTTTCGTTCAACGATCCGAACGGCATGTGCAAGGAGTGTTCCGGGATCGGCAAAGTGATGAAGGTGGATATCTTGGACCGGATCGATCCCGAGAAATCCTGGAATGAAGGGATGGCGGATCTGCCGGCGTTCCATGTGGGCAACTGGTACTGGAAGCAGTATGCGCAGTCGGGACTTATTCCGCTTGATAAGAAGTATAAGGATTACACGGAGGAGGAGCGGAATATCCTCCTGCACGGTTCTCGCGAAAAGAACGGAGAGAAACTCTCCAAGAAGGTTGAGGGAATCGAAGATTATATGGAACGGATGTTGATCAGGCGGGATGCGTCGGAGCTCAAGGATGCTTCCTTAAAGAGACTGATGCAGTATGTGCAGGAAAATACCTGCCCGTGCTGCGGCGGCAGGCGGCTCAATGAGAGGACACTCAGCTGCAAGGTGGCGGGATACAACATCTATGAGATGTGTGAGATGGAATTCGTAAAGCTCAGGGAAGTGTTGCTGACGATCGAGGACAAGCGCGCGGCGACGATGGTGGAGGCACTTGTCGCGGCACTCACCAGGATGATCGATATCGGACTCCCGTATCTGAGCATGAACCGGGAATCGTCCACGCTGTCGGGCGGTGAAGCACAGAGGCTGAAGCTGGTGCGTTACATGGGAAGTTCCCTGACGGGGATGACGTATATCTTCGATGAGCCCAGTACAGGAATGCATCCGCGGGATGTCCACAGAATGTGCAAGCTGTTAAAGAGCCTTAGGGATAAGGGAAACACCGTGCTTGTCGTGGAACATGACAAGGATATCATCAGCATAGCGGATGAGGTGATTGATGTGGGACCGCTTGCGGGAAAGAGCGGCGGACAGATCCTGTTTCAGGGAAGCTATGAAGCATTGCTTGCGTCCGGAACCAAAACGGGAAATGCCATGAAGGAGAAGATTCCTGTCAAGATGAAACCGAGGATACCAAACGGGTTCCTGTCTGTGGAGCATGCGAATCTCCATAATCTGAAAGACGTGTCCGTGGAGGTCCCGTTAAATGTCCTGACTGTGATCACGGGTGTGGCAGGTTCCGGCAAGAGTACCTTGATCCGGGATGTCTTTGCGAAACAGTATGCGGACAGAGTCGTGCTGGTCGATCAGTCTCCGGTGACGGCGACGGGACGGTCTACGCCGGCAACTTTTCTGGGATTCTTTGATGAGATCAGGAAACTCTTTGCCGCGGAGAGTGGACAGGACGCATCGCTTTTTACCTTCAACGGAGCCGGTGCATGCCCGGCATGTAAGGGCAGAGGAGTGGTGGTAACAGAACTCGTTTTCATGGATCCGGTTTCGACGGTCTGTGAAGAGTGTGAGGGCAGACGATACAGTAAGGAAGCATTGTCACATACTTATCACGGTAAAAATATCATGGAAGTGCTGGAGATGTCCGTGGAGGATGCGTATGAATTCTTTGCAGATAACCGGAAGATCAGCAAACGCCTGAAGGCGATGATCGAGGTCGGACTGCCGTATCTGTCGCTGGGACAGTCGCTGTCCACACTGTCGGGCGGTGAGAGGCAGCGCGTGAAACTTGCGAAGGATCTGGACAAAAAGGGGAATGTCTATATTCTTGATGAGCCGACGACCGGACTCCACGCTTCGGACATCACGAATATCATGCAGCTTCTTGAGAAACTGGTCAAAAAAGGAAATACGGTGATCGTGATCGAGCATAATCTCGATGTGATGAAACAGGCGGATTACATCATTGACATCGGACCGGACGGCGGTTCCGGCGGTGGGGAGGTCGTCTTTACAGGGACGCCGCAGGAGATGATCGATCGTGGGGATACGATCACGGCAAAATATCTGCGGCGGGATTCGGAATAAAAAAGTAAATGACACGGAGGAAGTTATGTGGTGCGGACATGATACGAATGATAAGAGAGAGCGGTTACAGGATCTGATCGACTATTTTGAGGGAACGTGTGAATACTGCATCGCCAATATGGGAATGGAATCATATGTGGATGAAATAGTACGGATGATCGATGAGAATGGGGATGCGCAGGACGATATCTCCATGATGACATATTATACCTACGGCGTCATGCTGTATAAGCAGGAGAAGCTGGAGGAGGCGGCCTGTGCCTGGCGCAGGGCGGAACAGACTGCACAGAAGATCGGAAACAGAGAATTTCTGGCAAAAAATAAATCTTATCTGGCAATCTACTATTATGTAAAAGGGGATTTTGAGGCTTCGGACCGGTATTTCAAAGAGGCGGAGGATATTTTTAAGGAACTCGAGCTGTACACGGAACTGGCGCTGCACTATATCAATATCTTATGGTATAAGCGCTATGAGGAAGACGAAAAAGCCGTGCTGGAATATATGGACAGAGCATTTGACTATGTCCAGATGTCCGCTTCCAGAAGGGATGCCAGGATCTATCTTCACCTTGGATATATTTACAAAACGATCTTCGGCGATTTTGTGCGTGGGATCAAATATTTCTGCACAGCCGGAGAGATGTGCCATGGGAACGAAAATGTGGAGATGGAGACGATGACGATCCATGTCATGGCGGACGGCTATATGCAGCTGGAGCATTTTGAGGAAGCCATAGCGATCTATACCTATATCCTGCAGCATGAGCGGTACCGGTCTGTGACACCGAACCTGCAATGTATGATGTTGTCGAATTTGATCTATTGTTATTTCCGGACAGGCATGCTGGAGGAAGCTGACCAAATGATACAGCGCATGCGCATACTGGTGCCGGATACGCTGGTCAATATGCGCGGGCAGTTCTTCTGTGTGTCCACATGGCTGCAGGCGAAGCTGGCCATTGCCGGAAAGGATTATCTGGATATGGTTCCGGAAGAACTGCAGGAATGCAAGGATATCTATGATGAAAATAAAGAAAATTTCTATATCAGTGATTTTGATTTCAAACTCAGTGAGACTTCCGGAGATTATTATATGGCATTGAACGATGCAAAAAAGGCAGTGGGCGCATATCTCTATCAGGAAGCACTGGCGGAAAAATACGGAAAACTTGCGGAGAACAGAGCGTGGCAGAATCTGGCAGAGGCATATCGGGCAGCAGGCGTGAAGGAAAAGGCGGAGATGTACCGAAGCCGCGCGCAGGCGGTGGACAGTCAGTTAGAGAACGCCAACCTGGTGGAATATTATAACAGAATTTTCAGAAAAATCTTTCAGGAACAGTGAGATGATATTTTCATTCTGATTTCATTTGGGGCTTATCAAACCATACATTTTGTGGTATCATATTCTGTAGGCCCACTATATATGGTGCTCGCTGCCGCTGCGTGGAATGTGCGGCAGCGGTGCGGAATGCAGAGTTTCGCGGGCGTGTCTGTATGATAGGGATTATTTAGGAAAAGAGAGTGCTGTATGGAATCAGATGTGAAAAACAAAGTGATCAAGCGAAACGGTGAGGAGGTGGATTTTGATCTCACCAAGATTGTGAATGCTGTCAGCGCCGCCAATCGGGGAGTGGATAACATTCACAAGATGAACGAGTATCAGATCCGCGCAATTGCGGAAGATATTGCCAATCAGGTGAAGCATACTTCCCACGCCGTGAATGTGGAAGATATCCAGGACATGGTGGAGACAAGCATCATGGGAATGCGCGGGTATGAGGTGGCGCAGAAGTATGTGCGTTACCGGTATAAGAGAGAACTCGCACGTAAATCCAATACCACGGATAACGGGATACTGGCGCTGATCGAGCATCTGAACGAGGAGGTCAATCAGGAGAATTCGAATAAGAATCCTGTGATCAATTCGACACAGCGTGATTATATGGCAGGCGAGGTCAGCAAGGATCTCTCCAGGCGTGTGCTTCTTCCGGAGGATGTGGTGAGCGCTCACGAGGCGGGGATCATTCATTTCCATGACACGGACTATTTTGCCCAGAAGGAGCACAACTGCGATTTGATCAATTTGGAGGATATGCTGCAGAACGGCACGGTGATCAGCGATACGCTGATCGAGAAGCCGCACAGCTTCTTTACGGCATGCAATGTGACGACGCAGATTGTTGCGCAGGTGGCGAGTAATCAATATGGAGGCCAGTCCTTTACGCTGGCACATCTGGCGCCCTTTGTGGATATCAGCAGACAAAAGATCAGACAGAGCGTAATAGAGGAGCGGACGGAGTGCGGCGAGAGCATGGATGAGGAGATCATAGATCGCATCACGGAGAAGCGTCTGCGGGAGGAGATTCGCAGCGGGATCCAGACCATCCAGTATCAGCTGATCACGCTTATGACCTGTAACGGACAGGCGCCGTTTGTCACGGTGTTCATGTATCTGGATGAGGTGGCGGACGGACAGATCCGAGAGGATCTGGCGCTGATCATTGAGGAAGTGTTGAAGCAGAGGATGCAGGGTGTCAAAAATGAGAAAGGCGTCTGGATCACACCGGCATTTCCCAAGCTGATCTATGTGCTGGACGAGGATAATATCACGGAAGATGCCAAATATTATTATCTGACGTGCCTTGCGGCAAAATGTACGGCAAAGCGTCTGGTTCCCGATTATATCTCCGCAAAGATCATGAAGGAACTCAAACAGGGGGAGGTGTATCCCTGTATGGGATGCCGGTCATTTTTGACGGTGGAGGATTCCCAACGCAATGAGGATGGCAGCCATAAGTTCTACGGAAGATTCAATCAGGGTGTCGTGACGATCAATCTGGTGGATGTGGCATGCTCCTCCGAGGGAGATATGGACAGATTCTGGGAAATCCTGGATGAGAGGCTGGAACTGTGCCACAAGGCGTTGCGCTGTCGTCATGAGAGGCTGCTCGGCACGGTGTCGGATGTGGCGCCGATCCTCTGGCAGTACGGCGCACTGGCGCGACTTGAGAAAGGCGAGAAGATCGATAAGCTTCTGTATAACGGATATTCTACGATATCGCTGGGGTATGCGGGACTTTATGAGATGTGTGTGCGCATGCTCGGCAAATCCCATACAGATCCGGAGGCGAGCCCTTTTGCGCTGCAGGTGATGCAGCGGCTGAACGATAAATGTCGCGAGTGGAAAGAGGCGGAACATATCAGTTATTCCGTCTACGGGACACCGATGGAGTCCACCACATACAAGTTTGCAAAATGTCTCCAGAAGCGCTTTGGCATTATTGAGGGTGTGACAGACAAAAATTATATCACGAACAGCTATCATGTGCATGTGACAGAGGAAATCAATGCGTTTGACAAGTTGGAGTTTGAGGCGAAATTCCAGAAGCTTTCGCCGGGCGGCGCCATCAGTTACGTGGAAGTGCCCAATATGCAGAATAACATCCCGGCGGTGCTCTCCGTGATGAAATTCATCTATGACCATATCATGTATGCGGAATTAAATACCAAGAGTGATTACTGCGAGCAGTGCGGCTACGATGGGGAGATCAAGATCCGTGAGGACGAGTCGGGCAAACTGGTCTGGGAGTGCCCGAACTGCGGCAACCGCGATCAGAATAAGTTGTTTGTGGCGAGGAGAACCTGCGGTTATATCGGCACGCAGTTCTGGAATCAGGGGCGGACGCAGGAGATCCGGGACAGAGTGCTGCATTTGTAGGAGATGAGCGCTGCATTGACAACCGGGCGCATTTTGCATCCGGAAATAGAATTCGGAGCAAGAGGTAAAAAGCATGACAGGAATCTTGTACGGTGTGGGAGTCGGTCCGGGTGATCCGGAGCTTATGACGCTCAAAGCTGTCAGAGTAATCAGAGAAAATGATATCATTGCCCTGCCGGGAGCAGATGCGAAGGAGACGGCCGCATACCGGATTGCGTCTGCCGCAGTTCCGGAGCTGGAATCCAAAACGCTTCTTTCCGTTTATATGCCGATGACACATGATAAAGCAGAACAGGAAAAGTGTCACAGGGCCGGTGCCGAAAAGATAGAGAAATATCTTGCACAGGGCAGAAATGTTGTGTTCCTGACGCTTGGGGATCCGACAGTCTACTCAACCTTTATGTATATCTGTCAGATTGTGGAGGAGGAAGGGTTCTTGACCGAGTTGGTCAGCGGCGTAACATCTTTCTGCGCAGCAGCAGCAAGAGTCAAGCAGGCACTCGGTATCCGGAAGGAGCAGATTCACATTTATCCGGCGCACAGTCTGGAAGAAGATCTGCCGGATGAAGGAACCTGTGTCCTGATGAAATCGGGCAGCAGAATGAAACAGGTCAAAGAAATTATCAAAAAAAGCGGAAGGGAAGCTGTCATGGTGGAAAACTGCGGGATGGAAGACGAAAGAGTCTATTCCCATGTGGATGAGATTCCGGATACGGCAGGATATTATTCCCTGATCATTGCAAGAGAAAAATCGGATTAAGAGGCGGGCCGCGAAGGATGTATTACGGAGCGATCAAAAAATATGATATCGCCAACGGAACAGGTGTCAGGGTCAGCCTCTTTGTGTCCGGCTGCAGACATCGTTGCAAGGGATGTTTCAATTCCGTTGCATGGGATTTCCGGTACGGACAGCCTTACACGGAGGATACCGAGGCAGAGATTCTGAAAGCACTTGCGCCGGATTATATCGAGGGCTTCAGTCTCCTTGGCGGAGAGCCCTTTGAACCGGAGAATCAGACAGAACTGGTCGGACTGCTCCGGAAGATCCATGAGCAGTATCCGGATAAGACAGTCTGGTGTTATACGGGGTATCTGTATGATGTCGATCTGGCAGCAGGCGGCAGGGTGTACACAGATGTGACGGATGAAATGCTTTCTTATATCGATGTGCTGGTGGACGGAGAATTTATTGAGGATCAGAAGGATCTGTCGCTCGCATTCAGAGGCAGCGCGAACCAACGGATCTGGGATCTGAAAAAGAAAGAAATACTGGAACTGTCCTGAGAAAAATGTCATATGATATCTTAACATGGAATTTATCGGAGGATATTGCATGAATCATTTTACGCCGGGTATGGCGTTTTCGGAGATTCTGCGTATGGACAGACCGGATGCGGTGGCATGGATCAGCGGCAATGAGGAGAACCCGAAGTTAAGCGGCAAGGTCAGTTTTTACCGCACACCTTATGAAGGGATTCTCGTGGAGGCAGAGATCTTCGGACTTCCGAACATTAACACGCCGAAAGGTTCTCAGTTCTATGGAATGCACATTCATGAAGATGGAAACTGCACCAGACCTTTTGACCGGACGGGAACCCATTATACCAGGAGCCTGAACATGGGACAGCAGTTCGTTCCCGCTACGGGCGAGCACCCGCAGCATTCCGGAGATCTGCTGCCGCTCATGGGGAATCAGGGCTATGCATGGGGCGCTTTTTATGATAAGCGGTTCAACATTCCGGAGATCGTCGGCAGGAGTGTGGTCATCCACGCCATGCGGGACGACTTTACGACGCAGCCCGCGGGAGATTCCGGTGAAAAGATCGGCTGCGGCGTGATCCGCTGACCGAACCGGACGGAAAAGTCCTGTGCCGGACATTTCAAATTTTATAACAGATCGATAAGGACAAAAACTATGTCCCAAGATAAATTAAAGTTTACAACAGGAGAAGACAGATGAGTAAATTGGAACAGGTAAAATGTCAGGAAATGCTGTATGATTTTAATGCAACCCGCCCCTCGCAGAAGGACAGGAGGAAGGAACTGCTCGCGCAGATGTTTGCGCAGATCGGTGAGGACTGTCAGATTGAGCCGCCGCTTTATGCAGACTGGGGTGGAAAGCATGTCTATATGGGAAAAGGCGTCCGTGCAGGTGTCAATCTGACACTGGTGGATACGGAGCCGATCCATATCGGCGGTCATGTGACGTTCGGACCGAATGTGACCGTCCTTTCAGGAATCACGATCGGGGAAAATGCAGTGATCGGCGCAGGCAGTGTGGTGACTGAGGACATTCCGGCGAATGCGGTCGCAGAGGGAAACCCCTGCCGCGTTGTCGGTGAGGTGAGATCGGCGGCAGAACTGCATATCCCGCCGGTACCGGACACCAATCCGATGGCGGAGCGGATGGAGATTCCGAAGATAAAACATAAGATAGTGCAGCCTAAGCAGCCGCAACAGATGACACCGGTGCAGACAGGTAACTGGATCGACAGTGCCGTATTCTATCATATTTATCCGATGGGCTTCTGCGGGGCGGCAGACCGGAATGAGGGAGAGGCAACCGCCGGACACGGGATCCTGAAGCTGCTTGACTGGATCCCTCATCTGAAGGCGATCGGGATCAACGCAGTATATTTCAGTCCGATCTTTCAGTCATTGACGCATGGCTATGACACATCGGATTACTTTGATACCGATTCCCGTCTGGGTACGAAGGATGAGTTCAAGCAGGTGTTTGCGAAACTCAGGGAGAATCATATCCACATTGTGCTGGACGGTGTATTTAATCATGTCGGCAGAGGCTTCTGGGCATTCAAGGATGTGCAGGAGAAGCTTTGGGACTCTCCGTACAAGGACTGGTTCTCTGGACTGAATTTTGATCACGGCAATGCAAGCGGAGACCGCTTCCACTATGACTGCTGGGAAGGACATGAGGAACTTGTCAAGTTGAATCTGCGCAATCCAGCTGTGGTGAAGCATCTGCTCGATGCTGTGAGCATGTGGATCGATGAGTTTGACATTGACGGACTGCGGCTCGATGCGGCAGACTGCGTGGATATGGATTTCTTCCGTCAACTTCGTTCTTTGGTCAAGGGAAAGAAACCGCATTTCTGGCTGATGGGTGAGATCATCCACGGAGATTACAAGCGCTGGGCAAATCCCGATATGCTGGATTCCACGACGAACTATGAGTGCTGGAAGGGAATCTACTCTAGCCATAACGACAAGAATTATTTTGAGATCGCGCATTCCTTGAAGAGGCAGTTCGGACAGGGAGGAATGTATAAGGATCTGGAACTGTATTCCTTCGTGGACAATCATGATGTGAACAGGATCGCCAGCCTACTGAATGACGACAGAAATCTGAAAAATGTATATACATTGCTGTTTGCGATGCCGGGTGTTCCTTCAATCTATTACGGAAGCGAGTGGGGGATCAAGGCAGTGAAGGGACACGGGTATGATGCGGATAAGCCGCTGCGTCCCTGTCTCGATATTCATGAGATGGAGAAGCTCTCTCCTGAACTCGGAGAGCATATCCGTATGCTGAGCGACCAGAGGGCATGTTCCGCAGCGCTGCAGAAGGGCGATTACGAGGAGATTTTCCTGCAAAACAGGCAGTACGCCTTTGCGAGAGTGCTCGGCGATGATGTGAAGGTTGCCGCGTTCAATATAGACGATTCGGATTACAATTTCCACTTAGACTTCCGGGGCAAAAAGTATGAGTTTACATTGAAGCCGTACACGTCGTGTATTATATAAACAGATTGCGGTGGGCAAAGAAATTTTATCTGATATAAAAAAGAAAATGCGGGAGAGCTGTTTAACAGGTCTCCCGCACATTTTTTACAAACAGGTCGATTTTGGCTGCGTCTTTATCCGGCAGTTCTTTTGTGAGTTCCACGCCGGAGGAGACATCCACGCCGTCCGGCTGCACTGTACGGATGGCATCCGCCACATTGTCAGGCGTCAGACCGCCCGCAAGCAGAAACAATTTGCCGTTCCTGGGGAAAGACTTTGCCGTGTTCCAGTCGAAAGGCTTGCCGCTGCCGGGCTCGGCGGCATCGATGACATAGCCTGCGATGCGGGGACTCTTTTCACAGGATGTAAATTCCGCCATGGAAGGGGAATTCAGTGCCCGCAGGATGGGAAGAGAGCCTTTCTCAAGGATCTCGTGAGACAACTCTCCGTGGATCTGGATGTAGTCGAAGCCGGCCTTTTCAATCTGCATGATCTGTTCCCATGTGGGAGATACGACAACAGCCACACTTTTTACCGAAGGATTCAGGGCGGCAAGGATCGCCTTTGCTTGTTCGATGGAGATATTCCGCTTGCTCTTTGGGAAAAAGAGAACCATCCCGGCGAAATCTACATGATTCCAGTTTACATAATCTGATTCTTCCGGTCTCGTCAGACCGCAGATCTTTATTTTCATAAGTTGTTTCCTGCCTTTTTATCTGTCTTATTTTTAGATATATCCTATTTCTTTACAATTTGCAAGAAAAT
>CAMGRE010000064.1 GCA_946061355.1 uncultured bacterium
ATGATACAAGGAAGTTGCGTTTTTGTAAGAAAAATACACAAATGCTCATCAAAAATGCAAAAAGTAATATACAAAACGCACAATCAAACAAAACGCGCAGCAAAAGAGTAATTGGTCAAAACGATAAAATGTACAAAACCATACAAGCGTATGGATTGTAAATACAACTTTTTCAAATTTTTATCAATCAATAAGGGAGGAAAAAACATGAAAAAGAAAGTTTTAAGCGCATTGCTCAGCGTAGCAATGGTAGCAACCCTGTTAGTTGGCTGTGGCAGCAAGGCTGAAGAAACAGCAGCTCCGGCAGCAGAGGCAACAACAGAAGCAGCTCCGGCAGCAGAGGCTGAAGAGGCAGCTCCGGCAGCAGAGGCTAACGGAAAGAAAGTCGGCGTAGCAATGCCTACACAGTCTTCCGAGAGATGGATCAACGATGGTAGCAACATGAAGGCTCAGTTAGAGGCACTTGGCTATGAGGTAGATCTTCAGTATGCAGAGGATGATGTTCAGGCTCAGGTTTCCCAGATCGAGAACATGATCGCTTCCGGCGTTAACTGCCTGGTTATCGCTTCTATCGACTCTTCCGCACTGGTAAACGTTGAGAAGCAGGCACAGACAGCAGGTATTCCGATTATCGCTTATGACAGACTTCTTATGGATACAGACGCTGTTTCCTACTATGCAACATTCGATAACAAGGGTGTTGGTACAGCAATCGGTAAATATATCGTAGACAATGCAGGTCTTGATCCTGCAAATCCGCAGACCATCGAACTTTTCATGGGATCACCTGATGATAACAACGCTCATATGCTTTACGCAGGTCTGATGGAGCAGATTCAGCCTTTCCTTGACAACGGCGCACTTGTATGTAAGTCCGGCCAGTTAGAGTTTGATTCCAACTGTACTTTAAGATGGGATCAGCAGACAGCTATGAAGAGATGTGAAGACATCCTTACTGGCTACTATGCAGACGAAGATCTTGACATCGTAGCATCAGCTTATGACGGACTGTCCTATGGTTGTATGGCAGCTCTGGAAGGCGCTGGCTACACAGCAGACAATTGGCCGCTGATCACAGGTCAGGACGCAGAGCTTATGGCTACAAAGCACATCATCTCCGGCAAGCAGACAATGTCTATCGCAAAAGATACACGTATCCTTGCTGAGAAGTGCGTAACAATGGTACAGGCAGTGCTTGAAGGCGCAGAGCCGGAAATCAACGATACAACAACATACAACAACAACGTTATCGTAGTTCCTTCTTATCTGTGTACACCTGTTGCAGTTGACAAAAACAACTACAAAGAAGTTCTTGTTGACACAGGATACTATACAGAGGAGCAGCTTGCTGAGTAGTAAGTTTTGAGAACTGAATCAAAGTTTAAGTTTGGGCGGCGGCATTTTGCCGCCGCCCATTTCTTATCATAAATATTAAGGAGAAGGAGTAAAGGTATGTCAGAATACATCTTGGAAATGAATCATATTACCAAGGCTTTCTCTGGGGTAAAGGCGCTTGACGATGTTAATCTGAAAGTGAAGAAGGGCGAAATCCACGCTCTTTGTGGAGAAAATGGTGCAGGAAAATCTACACTTATGAATGTTCTCTCCGGCGTATATCCTCATGGAACCTATGAAGGTGATGTGGTGTACAAAGGTGAAACATGTTCATTTCATAATCTGAAGGATAGTGAAGAAAAAGGTATCGTAATTATTCATCAGGAACTTGCGTTGAGTCCGTTGCTTTCTGTTGCGGAAAATGTTTTTCTGGGCAATGAGCAGCTCAAATGCAAAGGTGTCATTGACTGGACCAAGACAAGGCAGCGTGCAACAGAGATGCTGGCAAAAGTAGGTCTTGAACATGAAGATGTCAATGTGCCGGTCAACACATTGGGTGTTGGTAAACAGCAGCTTATTGAAATTGCAAAGGCTATGGCGAAAAAGGTAGAACTTTTGATCCTCGACGAGCCTACGGCATCTTTGAATGATGAGGAGAGTAAACATCTTCTGGATATCATGCTGGAATTAAAATCGCATGGCATTACCTGTATTATTATTTCGCATAAGCTGAACGAAATTGAATATGTAGCTGACTCTGTTACGATCATCCGTGACGGCAAAACCATCGAAACGATCAAAAAGGGTGAAGATGAGTTTACGGAAGACAGAGTAATCAAGGCTATGGTTGGTAGAGAGCTTACCAACAGATATCCGCTCAGAGAAGGCGTTGAGATCGGTGATACCATTTTTGAAGTAAAGGATTGGAATGTTTTCCATCCCGATGATCCAAACCGTCAGATGCTGAAGAACATCAATATCAAAGTTCGAGCAGGCGAAGTTGTCGGTCTTGCGGGACTTATGGGCGCCGGCCGTACGGAATTTGCGATGTCCGTATTTGGACACAGCTATGGTCAGAAGATATCAGGTAAGGTTTTCATGCATGGCAAAGAGGTGAAAATGCCCACTGTCAAGGATGCGATCAAAAACAAACTTGCTTATGTATCAGAGGATCGTAAAGGAAATGGACTTGTCCTGATCGGTGATATCAAAGAGAACATGGTTCTGGCAGCCAGACCTCAGTACTTCTCGAACAAAGGTGTGATCAACGGGAATGAAGAGATACTGGCAGCACAGGAATACAAAGATAAGATCAATGTAAAGGCAAACTCCATTGAGCAGGTGGTAGGATCCCTGTCCGGTGGTAATCAGCAGAAGGTTGTGCTTGCAAAATGGATGCTCACGCAGCCGGATGTACTTATTCTGGATGAGCCTACACGTGGTATCGACGTAGGTGCAAAATACGAAATCTATTGTGTCATTAATGACCTTGCAAAAGCCGGTAAGGCAGTCGTCGTTATTTCTTCTGAAATGCCTGAGATTATTGGTACATGCGACAGGGTTTATGTTATCAATGAAGGTGAAATTGCAGGAGAATTGACAAAGGAAGAGGTAACACAGGAAAGAATTATGCAATGTATTATGGCTCATAATAGAAAGGATGATGGAAATGAATAAGAAAAAAGTAGTAAATCTTGACATGAAGCAGTATGGTATGTTCCTTGCTCTTGTCGCAATCTTTGTGATCTTTGCTGTTTTGACGGGAGGTAAGAACTTATCTCCGGCAAATATCAATAACCTGGTAATGCAGAATGGTTATGTCGTAATTCTTGCGGTTGGTATGCTTCTCTGTGTATTGACCGGTAACATCGACCTTGGTGTCGGTTCTGTTGTAGCTGTAACAGGTTCGGCAGCAGGTATCATTTTGGTTGATTACAAAATGAACATGTGGGTAGCAATCCTGGTAGCACTTTTGATCGGTCTGGCTGTAGGTATCTTTGCCGGATTCTTCATTGCATACCTTGGCATCCCGCCTTTTGTTGTAACACTTGCAACGATGCTTATGGGCCGCGGTCTTACATATACAATGCTGCAGGCTCAGACGAAAGGACCTCTGCCGGATGACTTCGTATTCATCGGTGCAGGCTTCCTGCCTACGATGAAGGTCCCTTTCGCGGACGGTACAATCGACCTCATTACGATCTTCGTAGCCATTGCGGCAACAGTGCTTGTCATCTTTGCAGAATTTAAGAGCATTGCAACAAAGAAAAAATATGGTTTTGCAGAGACTGCTTTATGGCAGCTGGCTGTAAAGAATGCTGTATTTATTTTCATCATCTGGTTCTTCTTCTACAAACTGGCACGTTGGAACGGTCTTCCTTTTGTATTGCTTTTGATGGCAATCCTTGTTGCAATTTATGCATTTGTCACAAGCAAGACGGTAGCGGGTCGTCAGA
Organism: uncultured bacterium; assembly: GCA_946061355.1. GTDB lineage: Bacteria > Bacillota > Clostridia > Lachnospirales > Lachnospiraceae > VSOB01. Next base: position 3,792 of record CAMGRE010000064.1, read on the forward strand.
TCTATGCTCTTGGCGGTAACCGCAAGGCTGCACAGCTTTCCGGTATTGATACCAAGAAGGTATTCTTCTGGGTATATGTAAACATGGGTGTGTTGAGTGCACTTGCAGGTATCGTTCTTGCAGCCCGTAATGCTTCCGCAACACCGAAGGCCGGTGACGGTTTTGAGATGGATGCGATTGCTTCCTGTTACATCGGTGGTGCAGCCGTAGCCGGTGGTGCCGGTACGATCACAGGTGCTGTTGTAGGTGCGTTTGTAATGGGTATTTTGAACAACGGTATGTCACTTTATGGCTGGACAACTGATATTCAGAAGATCGTTAAGGGTGCCGTTCTGTTGGGCGCTGTTACATTTGATGTAATTTCCAAGAGTAAAAAGAAGTAATCGACAGGAAACACACATGAAGTTTATTTAGGGGGAAAGAAAGGGCTGCTTATATGAGAAACCCCATAAGCAGCCTTTTTTGGTAGAGATGGCTAAAAATATGCCGAAATATTTGGAACTTGTAAGTTGGATACAGGAACAGATTGAAACAAAGAAAATGCTTCCGGGACAAAAGCTGCATTCGGAGAACGAACTCAGTGAAATGTTTGGTCTCAGCAGGCAGACTGTCCGTCATGCGATCAGCGTACTTGAGAATGATGGTGTGCTGAAGCGGATACAGGGAAGCGGTACTTATATCAATCAGAATCTTGCGGAGAATCTGTCAGGCAGAAACAGAATTGCCGTTATTATGACGTATATCGACGGCTATATTTTTCCGAGAACGATTCAGGCGCTCGAGAATACTTTTTTCAAGAAGGGGTATTCCGTACAGATTGCATTCACCAATAATCTGGTAGGAAGAGAGCAGACGATACTGAAAGATATTATGGAAAAGGATGAGGTGGCCGGAATCATTATGGAAGCAACAAAGAGTGCACTTCCGAATCCGAATCTGCACTTCTTTCAGGAGCTGGCGAGGAAAAAAATTCCGATTCTCTTTATGAACAGCTTTTATCAGTCGCTGCCGTTTCCGCATATTTCCATGAATGACAAAGAAGCGGGAAAGACCGCGACAAATTATTTGATCGGGAAAGGTCACAAAAAGATTACCGGGATCTTTAAGCTGGATGACGGTCAGGGCTTGCTGCGGTATGCGGGATTTGCGGAAGCACTGAGTGAAGGCGGGATTGATTGTGATGAATCCAAAATTATCTGGGTAGATACGGAAGATGTCAAAAATCTGTCTGTACTCAGAGAAAAGATTAGAGCCAGGCTGGAGGGCTGTACGGCAGTTGTGACCTACAACGATGAAGTGGCTTTTGGGCTTTTGAAAGTGCTGAAAAAAGAGAAAATCCGTGTGCCGGAGGATCTGTCGATCGCCAGTATTGATGACTCGGAACTGGCAGTTCTCGGGAATGTCAAGCTGACTTCCGTTCCGTATCCGATGGAACGCCTCGGGGAGAAGGCAGCGTATAATCTCCTGGAGATGATACGCAATCCGAAATTTGACGGAAATTATGAGTTTGACGTGCATGTAACTGAAAGAGATTCCGTTAGGGAATTAAAATAATAGAAAAGGAGAAAGTTATGAAAGCAGCAAAAAATTACAAATTTTGGTTTTGTACAGGATCTCAGGATTTATACGGTGACGAATGCCTGAGACATGTGGCGGATCATTCCGCAAAGATCGTGGAAGGCCTGAATGCAGGCGGAAAGCTTCCCTATGAAGTGATTCTGAAGCCCACACTGATCGATCAGGCATCGATCAGAAAGACCTTTAACGATGCAAATAATGATCCTGACTGTGCCGGTGTTATCACATGGATGCACACTTTCTCTCCGGCAAAAATGTGGATCATCGGACTGCAGGAGTACAAGAAACCGCTCTGCCATTTACATACACAGTTTAATGAGGAAATCCCTTATGACACGATGGATATGGATTTCATGAATGAGAACCAGTCTGCGCACGGTGACAGAGAGTATGGTCATATTGTGTCCCGCATGGGCATTGAGAGAAAGATCATTGTAGGACACTGGGCAAGTGAGAAAGTTCAGGAAAAGATCGGAAGCTGGATGAGAACCGCAATCGGCGTTATGGAGTCATCCCACATCCGCGTATGCCGTTTCGGTGACAATATGAACAACGTAGCGGTGACAGAAGGCGATAAGGTAGAGGCTCAGATCAAGTTTGGCTGGGAGATCGATCATTATAATGTAAACGACCTCGTAGAATATGTAGATGCTGTTTCCAAAGGTGATGTGGATGCACTCACAGACGAATATTACAGCAAATATGAAATTGCTCTGGAAGGAAGAGACGAAGCAGAATTCAGAAGACATGTAGCTGTACAGGCACAAATTGAAATCGGCATGGAGAAATTCCTTGAGGAAGGAAATTATCATGCATTCGTGACACACTTCGGCATGCTTGGAGGATTGAAGCAGCTTCCGGGACTTGCGGTGCAGAGACTGATGGAAAAAGGTTACGGCTTCGGTGGCGAAGGCGATTGGAAGACAGCTGCCATGGATCGTCTGATTAAGATTATGACAGCCGGTATTCCGAATGCAAAGGGCAGCTCCTTCATGGAGGATTACACTTACAATTTCGTTCCGGGCAAGGAAGGCATTATTCAGGCGCATATGCTTGAGGTATGCCCGCTGATCGCAGAGGGCCCTATGACCATTAAGTGCCAGCCTCTTTCCATGGGCAACAGGGAGGATCCCGCGAGACTTGTGTTCCAGGCTAAGGAAGGTAGCGGCATCGCAACATCCCTGATTGATCTGGGAACCAGATTCCGTCTGCTGATCAATGCAGTGGATTGCAAGAAGGTAGAGAAACCGCTTCCCAAGCTTCCTGTAGGTATCAATTACTGGACACCGCAGCCGAACCTTGAGGTCGGTGCGGCGGCATGGATCCTTGCGGGCGGTGCACATCATACAGCCTTCACATACGATCTGAGCGTTGAGCAGATGGTTGATTGGGCTGATGCAATGGGCATCGAGAGCGTAGTGATCGACAAGGATACCACGCTTCGCAGCCTGAAGAATGAACTCAGATGGAATGCGGTTGCATTCAGATAAGATGGAGGATAAGAATATGGCAAATATCGAAGATATTAAAAAATCCATTGAGAGTGGCAAGACAACACTCGGTATCGAATTCGGATCAACCCGTATCAAGGCGATCCTGATCGATGAGACATTTGCACCGATCGCGTCCGGCAGCCATGACTGGGAAAACAGACTGGAGAACGGAATCTGGACCTACAGCATTGAGGATATCTGGACAGGACTTCAGGATTGTTATACATCTCTGGCGGCGGATGTTAAGGCAAAATATGATCTTACACTGACAACCGTGGGGGCGATCGGATTCAGCGCCATGATGCATGGCTATATGGCATTTGACAAGAACGGGGAGATCCTCGTACCGTTCCGTACCTGGAGAAATACGATCACGGAGAAAGCATCAGAAGAACTGACAAAGCTGTTTGATTATCATATTCCGCAGAGATGGAGCATTGCACATCTTTATCAGGCGATCCTGAATAAAGAGGAGCATGTGAAAGATATTGATTATCTGACGACTCTCGAAGGATTTATCCAGTGGAAGCTGACCGGACAGAAAGTACTCGGAGTAGGCGAAGCCTCCGGTATGTTCCCGATCGATATCAACACAAAGAATTACAACAGAACAATGGTGGATAAGTTCACCGAACTGATCAAGCCTTACGGATTCCCGTGGACGTTTGACAGTATTATGCCGAAGGTGCTTCTCGCAGGAGACAATGCGGGAACATTGACGGAGGAGGGTGCAAAACTCCTTGATGTATCGGGCAATCTGAAGGCAGGTATCCCGGTGTGCCCGCCCGAGGGTGATGCCGGCACCGGTATGGTGGCAACCAACAGTGTGGCAAAGCGTACCGGTAACGTATCTGCCGGAACGAGTGTATTCGGTATGGTTGTGCTGGAGAAAGATCTGAGCAAGGCATATGATGAGCTGGACCTGGTTACAACGCCGAGCGGTGATCTCGTAGCGATGGCTCACTGCAATAACTGTACTTCTGACCTGAATGCATGGGTAAACATCTTTAAGGAATTCTGCGAGAGTATGGGTGTTCCGGTAGATATGAACAAGCTTTTCGGAACGCTTTACAATAAGGCACTTGAGGGTGATGATGACTGCGGCGGGCTGCTTGCTTACAACTACTTCTCGGGCGAGCACATTACCGGCTTTGAGGAAGGACGTCCTCTGTTCGTGAGAAAGCCTGACAGCAAATTTAACCTTGCGAACTTTATGCGTGTCAACCTGTTTGCATCTCTCGGTGTATTAAAGACAGGTCTTGACATCCTCTTCAAGGAGGAAGGCGTGAAGGCCGACAGGATCCTGGGACACGGCGGACTCTTCAAGACAAAAGGCGTTGGACAGAGCATTCTGGCAGCAGCCGTGAATGCGCCGGTTTCTGTTATGGAGACAGCAGGAGAGGGCGGTGCATGGGGCATGGCGCTTCTTGCCTCCTATATGCTGAATAAGGGAGACGATACCCTTGAAGCGTTCCTTGACAACAAGGTGTTTGCAGGCATGAAGAGTGAGACAATTGAGCCTAACCCGAAGGATGTGGCAGGTTTTGATGCATTTATTCAGCGCTACAAGGCAGGATTGCCGATTGAGCGTGCGGCGGTTGACAGCCTGAAATAGAAACCGTGTCGGATATCCGGCGGATGACAAGGATTAAATAGCAAATAAAAGGAGAAATGAACTATCATGTTAGAGCAGTTGAAAAAAGAAGTATATGAAGCGAATATGCTGCTTCCCAAATACGGACTGGTCACTTTTACATGGGGAAATGTAAGCGGGATCGACAGAGAGAGCGGATTGTTTGTGATCAAGCCCAGCGGAGTGGACTATGACAAGCTTACCTGGGAGGATATGGTAGTAGTGGATCTTGAGGGCAATAAGGTGGAGGGCAAATATAAGCCCTCCTCTGACACGCCGACTCATGTGGTGCTCTACAATGCATTCCCGGAGATCGGAGGAGTTGTGCATACACATTCTTCCTGGGCAACAAGCTGGGCACAGGCGGGACGCGGGATTCCGTGTTACGGAACGACACATGCCGATTACATGTATGGGGAGATTCCCTGTGTAAGGACGCTCACAAAGGAAGAAATCGATGCGGGTTATGAGAAGAATACGGGTGTGCTGATCGCAGATTATTTCAAGGAAAATAACATTGATGTGGTGGCAATGCCGGCGGTACTCTGCAAAAATCACGGACCGTTTGCGTGGGGTAAGGATGCACATGAGGCTGTTCACAATGCGGTGGTTCTGGATGAGGTTGCCAAGATGGCAGCCAGATGTGAGATGATCAATCCGGATAATAAACCTGCGCCTCAGGAGCTTCAGGATAAGCACTATTACAGGAAGCATGGAGCAAACGCTTATTATGGACAGAACTGAGAAAGTGTGATACATTAGACATATACGACAAGCCACATTGTGCACGGGCACGGCGCCCCTGGAGAGTATGGCTTGAAGAAGTCGATCATATGGAGGAAACAGTATGAACAAATTAGAGCTTCAAAAAAAAGCAAACGAAGTTCGCAAGGGCATTGTGACGGCTGTACATAGTGCAAAAGCCGGTCATCCGGGCGGATCACTTTCTGCAGCAGACATGTTTACGTATCTTTACTTTGAGGAGATGAATATTGATCCTAAGAATCCGAAGAAAGAGGACAGGGACAGATTCGTATTATCCAAAGGCCATACGGCGCCCGGACTCTATTCCGCATTGGCAAACAGAGGATATTTCCCGGTGGAGGATCTTAAGACTCTGCGTAAATTGGGCTCTTACCTTCAGGGACATCCCTGTATGCAGGAAACTCCCGGCGTGGATATGTCCAGCGGATCTCTGGGACAGGGGCTGTCCGCAGCGGTAGGTATGGCGCTTGCGGCAAAGATGGACAATAAAGATTACCGTGTATACTGCCTGTGCGGTGACGGCGAGATCCAGGAAGGTCAGATCTGGGAGGCGGCAATGTTTGCCGGACACAGAAAGTTAGACAATCTGGTGGTGATCGTGGACAACAACGGTTTACAGATTGACGGTAAGGTTGAGGATGTATGTTCTCCTTATCCGATAGACAAGAAGTTTGAGGCTTTCAATTTCCATGCAATCAACATTGACGGAAATGATATGGATCAGATCGCGGCAGCGATGAAAGAAGCGAGAGAGACAAAAGGAATGCCCACTGCCATTATCATGAAGACAGTAAAGGGCAAAGGAGTATCCTTTATGGAGAATAATGCCGGATGGCACGGAAAAGCTCCCAATGATGAGGAGTATGCGATCGCGATGGCAGATCTTGACAAGATCGGAGCAGAGTTGGGAGGTGCAAACTAATGGCTGATATTAAGAAAATTGCAACAAGAGAAAGTTATGGCAATGCACTTGCCGAGTGTGGTGCGAAATATCCCAATCTGGTTGTACTCGATGCCGACCTTGCAGGCGCGACCAAAACCGGTGTTTTCAAGAAGGCATTTCCGGACCGTCATATTGACTGCGGTATCGCAGAGTGTAATATGACCGGTATCGCGGCGGGACTTGCGACCTGCGGCAAGATTCCTTTTATCAGTTCCTTTGCAATGTTTGCGGCAGGACGTAACTTTGAGCAGGTGAGAAATTCCATCGGATATCCTCACCTGAATGTAAAGATCGGAGCAACCCATGCAGGTATTACTGTCGGAGAGGATGGAGCAACCCATCAGTGTAATGAGGACATCGCGCTGATGAGAACCATTCCCGGTATGACGGTGATCGTTCCCTCCGATGATGTTGAGGCAAAGGCAGCTGTGGAAGCAGCAATCAATTATGAGGGACCTGTATATCTCAGATTCGGACGTGCGGCAGTTCCGGTGATCAATGACAAACCTGAGTATCAGTTTGAGATCGGCAAAGGCGTTGTGCTGAAGGAAGGCAAGGACGTGACGATCATCGCGACCGGCACATGCGTATCCGGCGCTCTGGAAGCGGCAGAGAAGCTGGCAGCTGACGGTATTGACGCGGAAGTAATCAACATTCATACGATCAAGCCGCTTGACAATGAGCTTGTACTTGCGTCCGCAAAGAAGACAGGTAAAGTTGTAACGGCAGAAGAGCATTCCGTGATCGGCGGTCTTGGAAGCGCTGTATGTGATCTGCTCAGTGAGAAACAGCCGACTAAGGTATGCAAGATCGGTATGTATGATGTGTTCGGTGAGTCCGGCACGGCGGGTGGACTGCTTGAGAAATACGGACTGGACGGAAACGGTATCTACGCGAAAGTAAAGGCTTTTGTTCAGGAGTAATCAGGAGAAGCTATGGAGATCATTATTTCACCATCGATTCTGGCTGCTGACTTTAATATACTGGGACAGCAGATCAAAGAGGTAGAGAAATCAGGTGCAAAATATCTGCATATCGATGTAATGGACGGGATGTTTGTCCCGTCCATATCCTTTGGTATGCCTGTTATCCGGTCGATCAGGAAAAGTACGGATCTATTTTTTGATGTGCATCTGATGATTGAGGAACCGTTGCGTTATGTGGAGGAGTTTGCAGACTGCGGAGCTGATATGATCACGTTCCACCTGGAAGCGGCAGAAGGCCATGTGGAGGAGACGATTGACAGAATCCATGCACTTGGATGCAAGGCCGGACTGTCGGTCAAGCCGGCGACACCGGTATCGGCTGTTGAGCCTTATGTGGAGAAGCTGGATATGATTCTGATCATGACGGTGGAACCGGGATTCGGCGGTCAGAAATATATTGAGAGTTCTACCGAAAAGATCCGGCAGATGCGTCAGATTGTGAGAGGGCATGGACTGGAGACAGATATACAGGTTGATGGCGGTATCACCGCAGGCAATGTGTCTGTTGTAAAAGAAGCGGGTGCCAATGTCATTGTGGCAGGCAGCGCTGTGTTTAAAGGAGATATTATAGAGAATGTGAAGCGCCTGATGTAGGCGGATATGTCAGAATAAATTTTGC
>CAMGRE010000065.1 GCA_946061355.1 uncultured bacterium
CATGAGAGCAATAGGAATCGTTTTGGCAGGCGGAAATAATCATCGCATGAAGGAATTGTCACAGAAAAGGGCGATCGCGGCAATGCCGATAGCCGGCAGTTACCGGAGCATTGACTTTGTGTTGAGCAATATGTCAAACTCCCATATTCAGAAGGTTGCTGTATTTACCCAGTATAATGCCAGAAGCCTGAACAATCATCTGAGTTCATCCAAATGGTGGGATTTCGGGAGAAAGCAGGGAGGTCTGTCCGTGTTCACACCGGCGGTGACGGCAGACAACAGTTCCTGGTACAGGGGCACTGCGGATGCGATTTATCAGAATCTGGATTATCTGAAGAACAGTCATGAGCCTTATGTGATCATTGCATCAGGCGACTGTGTCTACAAGATGGATTACAATAAGCTGCTGGAATATCACATTGCCAAGAAAGCGGATATCACAGTGGTATGCAGGGACATGGAGGATGGCAAGAGCGTGGAACGCTACGGTACCATCCGCATGAATGAAGAGAGTCGTATCGAAGAGTTTGAGGAGAAGCCGATCATGGCGAAATCCCAGACGATCTCCTGCGGAATCTACGTGATCAGAAGGCGTCAGTTGATCGAGCTGATCGAGAAGTGTGCAGAGGAAGACCGGTATGATTTCGTCAAGGATATCCTGATCCGATACAAGAATCTGAAACGGATTTATGGCTATAAGCTGCGGACATACTGGAGGAACATCGCTTCGGTTGAGGATTATTTTGACACCAACATGGATTTCCTGAAACCGGATATCAGAAGGTACTTTTTCCAGGAATTTCCGGATATTTATTCCAAGGTGGATGATCTGCCGCCGGCCAAATACAATCCGGGAGCCAAGGTGAAAAACAGTCTGATTTCCAGTGGGTGCATTATCAACGGTTCAGTGGAAGATTCCGTTGTATTTAAGAGTGCATATATCGGAAACAACTGTGTGATCAAGAATTCCATTATCTTGAATGATGTATACATCGGAGATAATACGGTGATCGAGAACTGCATTGTGGAAAGCAGGGATACCTTCCCGGCAAATTCCCGGTACATAGGAGAGGATGGTATCAAGATCGTAATCGAAAAAAATATGCGGTATACGTTCTAAGGGGTAGATAAAGGGGGATTACAAACGTGAAAATTACAGACGTTCGGGTACGTAAGATCGAAAAAGAAGGAAAGATGAAAGCGATCGTTTCCATTACGATCGACAATGAATTTGTGGTGCATGACATCAAAGTGATAGAGGGTGAGAAAGGACTCTTCATTGCGATGCCGAGCAAAAAAGCGACAGATGGGGAATACAGAGATATTGCGCATCCGATCAATTCGGGCACCAGAGACAGTATCCAGAGGGTGATCCTGGAGCAGTACGAAAAGGCGCTTAAGGAGCCGGAAGAGGTTGTAGAATAATTAAAAATGGGGTAAAGTAAAAGGGAACTGTCCGGTGACAGTTCCCTTTTCATATGATAGAGGGGAGAAATCAAATGTTTATTATTGCAGGTCTGGGAAATCCGGGGAAACAATATGAAAATACAAGACATAATACGGGGTTTTCCGTCATAGATGTTATAGCGGAGGAGTTCGATATCGCGGTACTCGAGAAAAAGCATAAGGCGATCATCGGGAAGGGCTATATTGACGGACAGAAGGTGATTCTGGCAAAGCCGCAGACCTTTATGAATCTCAGCGGAGAGAGCATTCGGGAGCTGATTGATTATTACAAGGTGGACGAGACGTCCGAACTGATCGTGATCTATGATGACGTCAGCATGGACGTCGGACAGCTCAGGATTCGTAAGAAGGGCAGCGCCGGAGGGCATAACGGGATCAAAAATATCATAGCACATCTGGGACATGATACCTTCTTAAGGATTAAAGTCGGTGTGGGGGAGAAGCCGAAGGGATATGATCTGGCAGATTATGTTTTGGGACATTTCACGCAGGATGAGCAGAAGATCATGCGGGAGAGCGCCGGACAGGCGGCCAGGGCTGTGCAGCTTCTGGTTCAGGGTGATGTGGACAAGGCGATGAATGATTATAACAAAAAAGTAAGAGGTGCGGAAGGTGACGGCGTTTGAGACACCCTTTAGGGAGATGAGTGAGTTCCCGCAGATGCGGGAGCAGCTTCAAAAGAGTGGGAGACCGATCAGCATCAGCGGATGTGTGGATTCCCAGAAACTGCATATGGCTTACGGGCTCAGCGAAGGATTTCGGTACAAACTCTTCGTTACATACAGTGAATTAAGAGCAAAAGAGTTGTATGAGGATTATCAGTTGTACGACAGAAATGTGATGCTCTATCCGGCAAAGGATCTGATCTTTTATCAGGCTGATGTCCATGGCAACAGGCTGACAATGGAGCGCATGAAAGTACTGAAAAGGATTCTGGAAGGGACGCCCGTTACCGTCATCACCACATTCGCAGGATTGATGGCGGCACAGGCGCCGCTTTCGTCTCTGGAGGCGGGCGTTGTCCATGTGCGTAAAGGCGGTGAAGTGTCAGAACGAGAACTTGCAAAGACGCTGGTGGCTGCCGGTTATGAGAAAACCTATCAGGTTGAGAATCCGGGACAGTTCTCTATCCGTGGCGGGATCATTGACGTATTTGATATGACGGAGGAGAATCCTTTCCGAATCGAACTGTGGGGCGATGAGGTGGATTCTCTGCGCAGTTTTGATGTGCAGAGCCAGCGTTCGATCGAGGATCTGTCATCGGTCGATATTTATCCGGCCTCGGAGCTGGTACTTTTTGAGAAAGAGATCCGTGCGGGAATCAGGGCGATTGAGGAGGACGGCAGCAGGCTGGAGAAGCAGCTGCGGGAAGCCTTTCACACGGAGGAGGCTCACAGGGTCAGGAGCCAGGTGGAGGAACTGAAGGAGCAGATACAGGAGAGCCGGTATCTGTTGAATCTTGAGAGCTATCTGAGATATTTTTATCCGGATACCTGTTCTCTGCTTGATTTTTTTGACAGAGATAAGCTGTTTGTGGGTATCGACGAACCGTCAAGAGTACGGGAGCACGCAGATGCGGTGGAACTGGAATTCCGGGAGAGTATGGAACATCGCGCGGAAAAAGGGTATATTCTGCCGCGTCAGATGGAGCTTATGGACAGCGTGGACAAGACTGCCGCAAAATGCGCAGGCTGCCATGTGGCAATGTTGTCCGCAATTGACCGGAAGGGCGGTCTGCTGAAGGCGGACGCAAGATTTGACATCACTGCGAAATCGATCGCTCCCTATAACAACAGTTTTGAGACATTGCTGAAGGATCTGAGGCGTTATAAAAAGGAAGGGAGCAGGGTTCTTTTGCTGTGCGGCTCGCGGACAAGGGCGAAGCGTCTGGCCAAGGATCTGCTGGATAATGATCTGACGGCATTTTATTCGGAGGATCCTATGCGGGAGGTTCAGCCCGGTGAGATCATGCTGCGATACGGACATGTCTTAAAAGGATTTGAATATCCGCTTTTGAAATATGTCGTGCTGTCTGAGAGTGACATTTTTGGTGCGGAGAAGAAGAAAAAGAAAAAAAGAAGGCAGTATGAGGGACAGAAGATCCATGATTTCGCCGAGCTGCAGGTCGGGGATTATGTTGTACACGAACGACATGGCCTCGGTATTTATAGAGGGATCGAGAAGGTTGAGGTTGAGGGCGTTGTCAAGGACTATATGAAGATCGAGTACCGGGACGGCGGCAACCTCTATGTGCTTGCAACCGGCTTTGACTCTGTACAGAAATATGCTTCCGCTGATGCGAAAGTGCCGAAATTGAATAAGCTTGGCACGCAGGAGTGGAACCGCACGCGTTCCAAGGTAAAGAGCGCCGTGAATGAGGTCGCGCAGGATCTGGTGGAACTCTATGCGGCGAGACAGCAGAAAGATGGCTATCAGTTTGACAGGGATTCCGTCTGGCAGCGTGAATTTGAAGAGATGTTTCCCTTTGAGGAGACGGAGGATCAGATGCTCGCCATCGAGGCCACCAAGTCGGATATGGAGAGCAAAAAGATCATGGACCGCCTGATCTGCGGAGATGTGGGGTACGGAAAGACGGAGATTGCCATCCGGGCCGCATTCAAAGCGGTACAGAGCGGTAAGCAGGTGGTCTATCTGGTGCCGACGACCATTCTGGCACAGCAGCACTACAATACCTTTGTACAGCGCCTGAAAGATTTCCCGGTGCGCGTGGAGCTGATGTGCAGGTTCCGCGCTCCGGCAGAGATGAAGAAAACGGTGGAAGGACTGCGGAAGGGCAGCGTGGATATTGTCATCGGAACGCACAGGGTATTGTCGAAGGATGTGGCATTTAGGGATCTTGGGTTGCTTGTGATCGATGAGGAGCAGCGTTTTGGTGTCACACACAAGGAAAAGATCAAAAAAATGCGTGAGAATGTGGATGTCCTCACACTCACTGCTACGCCGATCCCCCGCACGCTGCATATGAGTCTGGTGGGGATCCGGGATATGAGCGTGCTGGAGGAGGCGCCCAGAGAGAGGATGCCCATTCAGACGTATGTGATGGAATACAATGAGGAGATGGTCAGGGAGGCGATCGTCCGGGAGTTGTCCAGAGGCGGACAGGTTTACTATGTCTATAACCGGGTCAATCAGATCGCAGACGTGGCGGCGTCCATAGGGCAGCTTGTGCCGGAGGCGACGGTAGCGTTTGCCCATGGGCAGATGAAAGAGCGGGAACTGGAACAGATCATGTATGATTTTATCGCAGGCGACATTGATGTGCTGGTTTCCACTACCATTATCGAGACGGGGCTCGATATCCCGAATGTGAATACCATGATCATCCATGATTCGGACAATATGGGGCTTGCCCAGCTGTATCAGCTCAGGGGCAGAGTGGGACGCTCCAACCGCACGGCGTATGCGTTCCTGATGTATAAGCGCGACAAGGTGTTAAAGGAGGTCGCAGAGAAGCGTCTCCAGGCGATCCGGGAATTCACGGATCTGGGCAGCGGTTTCAAGATTGCCATGCGTGACCTGGAGATCCGCGGCGCCGGAAACCTGTTAGGTGAGAGACAGCACGGTCATATGGCTGCGGTAGGGTATGACCTGTACTGCAAGATGTTAAACGAAGCGGTGAAGAATCTGAAGGGCGAGACCACGATAGAAGACTTTGCCACTACGGTGGATCTGGATGTGGATGCTTATATTCCCGGATCGTATATTGTGAACGAGATCCAGAAGCTTGATATTTATAAGCGGATCGCCGAGATTGAGAGTCCTGCTGAATGTGAGGATATGAAGGAAGAGCTTTTGGATCGTTTCGGCGAAATTCCGCGTTCCGTGGAAAATCTACTGCGCATCGCGTTGATCAGAAACCGCGCCCATCAGTTCTATCTGAGTGAGGTGCAGGGCAAAAACGAGGCGCTTCAGTTTACCTTTGAAGAGCAGGCGCCTATTCATGTGGAGCAGATCCCGGAGTTCCTCAAAGCCTGTGGCAATAAGATGAAATTCTGTCCCAAGGGAGATCCGCACCTGATCTATCGATACAAAAAATGCGGATTCGCGGAGAAGGATGCGGAGATGCTGCTTGGGCTGACGGAGGATCTGTTGGAAAAAATCGGGCAGATTCTGTTCTGAGAAGAGTTGACTTGATGCTGACATAAGATAAATGGAACCGATTCGGAATAATTCCCGTTGTTTTCCACATAATAACTCCACAGCTTTAATTTAGCAAATCAGGATAGATGTTCTGCGGCCTCATAGGCAGGAAGGCACCGGAACAATCCTTGTAAAATAAGCAATTGGAGGAAAAATGATATGAAAGCAACCGGAATTGTGAGAAGAATAGATGATCTGGGCAGAATCGTCATCCCGAAAGAGATTCGCCGCACACTGCGGATCAGGGAATCTGACCCACTGGAAATCTTTACGGACCGCGAGGGTGAAATCATCCTGAAGAAGTACTCCCCGATCGGAGAATTGAACACATTTGCCAAGCAGTATGCCGACAGTCTCGCGCAGGTGTCGGGACATACAGCGCTGATCGCTGACAGAGATCAGATCATTGCTGCTTCGGGCGGTTATAAGAACATTGTGGGAAAGTCGATCAGCCGGGATCTGGAGGAAAAACTGGATAAGAGAGAGACCTTTTTGTCCTCCAGGGGAGAACGGAACTTTATCAGCATTGCGGATGGGGAAGAGGGAGAATATATCCATGAGGCGGTCAGCGCCATCATCTGTGAGGGCGATGTGATCGGCGCCGTGATTCTGTTGAACAATGATCAGAAGAGTAAGATGGGAGAGGTGGAGCAGAAGCTTGTCCTGTCAGCATCCTCCTTCCTGGGAAGGCAGATGCAGAGCTGAGTCGTACAGTGCATCATAGGAATCAATGAAAAAGAAAAGCCGGGATATCCGTTGTATTGTCAGCGGACACGCCGGCTTTTTGTTATGACTGGCTCATCTGATCCAGCAATTCGATCTTCATATCATACAATTTTTTGGAGAGATCGACATGGACATTGTGGGGATTCACGAGACGTCTGGTCTCATCCCACAGCGTGTCGAGCTCCTTCTGACAGATGTCCCGGATCTCCATGGTCTTTGGTGAGGTATAGCAGCATTCACCGTCGATAAAGATCGGTACGGGAAGTTCTCTCAAGGTGTAGGAACCGGCGGCGAGCTTCGTCTTTTTCCACGGCTCCAATGGGTCAAAAATAAGCAGAGGATCATTCTCATCAAACACTTCACCCACGAGACAGATGAGATCCGCCTTGATCTTTCCGGTTTCCTTCTCATAAATGCGATAAATGGTCTTATTTCCCGGATTGGTGATCTTTTCACTGTTTTCGGACAGCTTGATCTTAGGGATAAATTCGCCGGTAGCGTTGTCTTTTACGGCAGCGAGCTTGTACACACCGCCGAAAGAAGGACAGTCTCTGGAGGTGATCAGGCTTGTCCCGACGCCCCAGGAAGTGATGGCTGCGCCCTGCGTCTTCAGACTGTCGATCAGGAACTCGTCCAGATCGTTGGAGGCGGAGATCACTGCGTCCTTAAATCCGGCAGCGTCCAGCATTTTGCGCGCCTTCTTTGACAGATAGGCGAGATCGCCGCTGTCCAGGCGGATGCCGTAGTAGGTCAGCGGAATGCCCGCCTCACGCATTTCCGTGAAAACTTTGATCGCATTCGGAACGCCGGATTTCAGCGTGTCATACGTGTCTACCAGCAGGATGCATGCGGAAGGGTACATATCCGCATATGCCTTGAACGCCGTGTATTCATCAGGAAAGCTCATGATCCAGCTGTGCGCGTGAGTGCCCTTGACAGGGACGTCAAAGAGCTGACCGGTCAGTACATTGCTGGTGCCGATGCATCCGCCGATCACTGCCGCTCTCGCACCGTAAGTGCCGGCATCCGGCCCCTGTGCACGCCGCAGACCGAACTCCATGATGCCGTCGCCCTTGGCGGCGTAGCAGACTCTGGAGGCCTTTGTGGCGATCAGACATTGATGGTTCATGATGTTTAAGATCGCGGTTTCCACAAGCTGTGCCTGCATGATCGGAGCGATCACTTTGATGATCGGTTCCCTGGGGAAGATCACGGTTCCCTCGGGGATCGCGTAGATGCTTCCGGTGAAACGGAATTTACTGAGATAATCGAGAAAATCCGGCTCAAAAATATTCAGGCTTGCGAGATATTCGATATCCTGCTTCCCGAAATGAAGATTCTTTACATAATTGATCACCTGCTCCAGTCCGGCGCAGATCGCATAGCCGCCATCCACGGGATTGTTCCGGTAAAATACGTCAAAGATCACGGTTTCGTTCTGATCTTTGTTTTTGAAATAACCCTGCATCATGGTCAGCTCGTAAAGATCTGTCATCAGGGTTAGGTTTTGTCGGTCCATGTCATGCCTCCTGTTTTGGACATAAGGCGCCTATCCGGCGCTGCGTTATGATATCATTCTTATCCTTTATAATAGAAGATAATCAGGAAGAAATCAATAAAGGAAAAATTCTCCGGAGAATTTTTACTTTATAAGCGCAGTGCAATGTTGATTAAAGAAGGACAATGGACTTTTACTTAGAACAGCCATTCTTAAAGAACACTTGAGAAAGCAGCAAAACAAACTAATGTTGCGCCTATGTATAGTAAAATTTTTGTTCTCATATTTACAAGCATAATATCTGTCCCGGTTATTTTCATGCGTAGCTTATACAAAGCATTTACTATGGTGACCCCACAAATAGCAGAAAAAATTAAAAGACATAACAACATAAAATCTGACATAACAATTCTCCTTTTCTCTTCAGTGTTTTTGGTTTTCTTTCTGATCACGGGTATAGCCCTGTTTGTGTGAACAGCAGAAATAATATCTTAGATATTAAGTATATTGTTTAAGCGGGTTTAAAATCGACCGCTGGCAGCGTCCGTTTTGGGGCTTCTTATTACAATTGTGGAAATACATGGTAAAATATACGCAAGTGAGCGGAATATGTAGGAGGTTTTCATGGGGGCCATTACTGATAAAAACACGGAAGAACTGAAGAGGGCGGGAGATTTTGAAAAAGCAGATCTGACGGATATGCTGGATAAAAGCTTTGCCGAAGAATTTGATAAACTGGTGCTTTCCAAAGGCGTTACGACAAAATTTGTGATTGATAACAGCAGGATCAGTAAAACATATTTTAATGAACTGCGCAGACGTTCTTCCGATGTGAAACGAAAGAAAATATCGAGGAATCTCCTAATCGAGGTCTGCCTAACGATCAATGCAGAAAGAGAGGAATTGGATCATATCCTGAAATGTGCGTCCTACCAGCCCTTATATGCGAGAAACCGTGCTGACAGCTATATTTTGTGGGGATACTTGCATGGATTGAGTGGGGAAGAGATCAAGAACGGGTTGTATGAAAGACGGCTTTGGGATGATATTTGACGAATTCTTACAAAAGCAGGGAGATATGGTTTTATGACACCGGAAAATATGCGGCTTCTGGAGAGAGATTACATACTGGGAGATAATCTTACTCCGGATAAAGAGAGTGCGGCTTTCATTGCTTATACAAATGATCCGGATGTTTCCTATATTTTAAAGGAACTTGACGGGCATAGTGTTCAGGTTTATCAAAGACTTACAACACTTTCCAATCCTTTTGTGGCAAAAGTCTATGAGGTGAAGAAGTACGGAACGGCTTATATTGCCATTATGGAATTTGTCTATGGAAAGACACTTACGGAATATGTGGACCATGAAGGAACGCTGCCCGAAAATCAGTCTCTGGAGCTGTGTGTTGAGCTTGCCGATGCGCTGATCGGCATACACCAGGCAGGCATTATTCACAAGGACATCACACCGAACAATCTGATGATCACCGATGAGGGCAGCCTGAAAGTCATTGATTTTGGCATTGCGAGGATTCCTGACGGTATCGGATCAAACGACACTACAATTTTGGGTACAAGAGGGTTTACGGCACCTGAGGTGCGCAGTGACATTCCGTCTTCTTACACGGCGGATATCTATTCGACAGGATGTGTGCTGAACTTCATGTTGACCGGACAGGATCCGGGGCTGAAAAGATATCAGGGAAAAAAGGGGATTGAAATGCTGCTTAAAGGGACGCTGGCAATCGATCCCGATAACCGGTATCAGACAGCAGGACAGTTGAAAGCTGCTCTTAAGAGAGAAAAAGCGCTTTTAAAGCATAAATACAGACCGGACCTCGTTATCTTTCCTTATCGGAAAAGAAACCGGCAGTTTACAAAGCTGTATTGGATCCTGTCGGTTGCGCTTCTGATCTTGTGTGGATGCGTGTTTGCTATGTATTTGTATCGTGACAATACGGCTTCTGCGACAGATATCACGCCAAAGAACGACAATGTTGTTCCGGAAAGAAGTGCAGAAACGGAGATTGCAGCAGGCAGAGAGGCTGTGCCGGTAACAGAAAAAGAGGTTGAGTCTGTAACAGACAAAGAATTTGAGCCGGCAAATGAATTAAACAGCTACAAACAGATTTATCCGGCGCCGGAAGAGGAGGAACTTCATTACAATGCAGCAGGATACCTCACGGATGAAGATGAGATCAGAAAAGTTTTCCTTTATGATGTACAGCCTCCGGACGACCGCCCTTTCCTTGAGCCGGTGAATGATGAATATATTCCTGTCTCGGTTCTGGGAACGGATTATCAGGAAGGCTCCGAATGCCTTAATGGCACATATGTGTCTGTCACAGACAAAAACAAAAGTTGTGATATCAGCCTGGAAACCGGACTGTCGGAACTCAAACAGGAATACCGGTATGTCGGTCTGATTGAGAGTGAGAGTATACCACTGTACAGTTGTTTTCTGTTTTTGTCTGGTGAAGGTGCAAATGTACCGGAAATCTATACGCACGGATACGATCTCGATTTCTTTTACCAGGAGAACGGAATGCCGGCATTTTCTCTGATAAATTGGGACACCGGGGAAGTAGTGGACACTTATCGGCATGAATAGGAGGCCGGATTGCGATAGATGGAACTTTTTCACAGATATTCTCTTGACAATCGCGTAAGAACATTACTATAATATTTTCCAGAGAAAAACAGTGACGAAGACAGTAGGTGTTTTCCAAACGTTACAGAGAGCCGGGGACGGTGTGATCCCGGTACAAGTAGGAGATCATTGAAAATCACTTCTGAGTTCCGGTGTTGAAAATGGAATGAGTAAATGCCGGCGGAGTTCCTCCGTTATAGGAAGCCATATAAAACGGAACCGAGGAAACGGACAGACGGAAAATGTCAGTATCGAATCGGGAAAGGGAGTATGCGTAACGGGTGGTAGCAGGTAAATTTTATCCCTGTCCTTTTACGGACAGGGATTTTTTTGCGTTACAATGAGCCGGGCGGAAATGCGAAGAGATTTCTTGAGTGCGCAGGCGTATAAAGAGTAAGGAGGCAAAAATGTACAGGAAAGTATCAACAGATCTGAACTTCGTGGAACGTGAGAAGGACGTTGAGAAGTTCTGGAAAGAGAACGACATTTTCAAAAAGAGTATGGAGAACCGCAAGGAGGGTCCGACCTACACCTTTTATGACGGACCGCCGACTGCAAACGGCAAGCCGCACATCGGTCATGTCCTGACGCGTGTCATCAAGGACATGATCCCCAGATATCGTACCATGAAGGGATATATGGTGCCACGTAAAGCCGGATGGGACACACACGGCCTGCCGGTCGAGCTGGAGGTTGAGAAGCTGTTGGGACTCGACGGCAAGGAGCAGATCGAGGAATACGGGCTGGATCCTTTCATCACGAAATGTAAGGAAAGTGTCTGGAAGTATAAGGGCATGTGGGAAGATTTCTCCGGCACGGTAGGTTTCTGGGCAGATATGGATAATCCTTATGTCACCTATCATGATGATTTCATCGAGTCAGAGTGGTGGGCACTCAAACAGATCTGGGACAAGGGACTTCTGTACAAGGGCTTTAAGATCGTGCCTTACTGTCCGAGGTGCGGTACGCCGCTGTCTTCCCATGAGGTGGCGCAGGGATATAAGGCAGTCAAGGAACGCTCCGCGGTTGTGCGTTTCAAGGTGGTTGGAGAGGACGCGTATTTCCTCGCATGGACGACGACACCCTGGACGCTTCCGTCCAATGTGGCGCTCTGCGTGAATCCGGATGAGACATATGTCAAGGTAAAGGCGGCAGACGGTTATACTTATTACATGGCGCAGGCGTTGCTCGACAAGGTGCTCGGCAAGCTGGCGGATGAGGAGAACGGCAAGCCTGCTTA
>CAMGRE010000066.1 GCA_946061355.1 uncultured bacterium
AGGAATACATGCAGTTCCTCGATAAGGGTAAGACAGAGCGTGAGTGTATCGACACGATTGTCAATACCATCGAAAAGGCGGGCTATGTAGAACTGCAGTCTTTGCAGAAGAAGAAAAAGAGTATAAAGCCGGGCGACAAGGTGTATTCCGTATGGATGAACAAATCTGTTGTCATGTTTCAGGCAGGTGAGAAGCCTCTGGAGCAGGGCATGAATATCCTCGGAGCGCATTTGGATTCCCCGAGGCTTGACGTCAAGCAAAATCCCCTGTATGAGGATGGCGGTTTTGCGTATCTGGATACACATTACTATGGCGGCGTCAAGAAGTATCAGTGGGTGACGATCCCGTTGGCGCTGCATGGTGTTGTGATGAAGAAGGACGGCACGACGATCCAGATCGATATTGGCGAGGATGAGGACGATCCGGTATTCTTTATCTCAGATCTGCTGATCCATCTGGCACAGGAGCAGATGGAAAAGAAAGCGAACAAGGTTATCGAAGGCGAGGCCCTCGATCTGATTGTCGGCAACAGGCCGCTCACGATCAAGGGTGAGAAGCATTCAAAGAAAGATGAAAAAGAGAACAAGGAAAAGGATCCGGTGAAGGCCGGAGTTCTGCGCATCCTGAAAGAGGATTACGACATGGAAGAGGAAGACTTCCTCTCTGCGGAGCTGGAAGTGGTGCCTGCCGGTAAGGCGAGAGAGGCAGGATTTGACAGAAGCATGATCCTTGCATACGGGCAGGACGACAGAGTGTGCGCGTTCTCCTCTCTGAAAGCGATGCTGGAGCTCCCTGAGAGCATTGAGCGTACTGCATGCTGCATCCTGGTGGATAAGGAGGAGATCGGCAGTGTCGGTGCGACCGGTATGCGTTCCCGCTTCTTCGAGAACAGTGTCGCGGAGTTTATGGAACTGTGCGGCTGTTATTCAGAACTTACAATGCGGCGCGCTCTGGCAGCTTCCACCATGCTTTCCTCTGATGTGAGCAGTGCGTTTGATCCGACTTATGCGTCAAGTTTTGACAAGAAAAATGTTGCTTATCTGGGTAACGGTATGGTGTTTAATAAGTTTACCGGTTCGAGAGGAAAATCCGGTTCCAATGATGCCAACGCGGAATATGTTGCATATATCCGGGATATTTTTGAGAAGGAAAAAGTCATTTTCCAGACGGCTGAGCTTGGCAAGGTGGATCTGGGCGGCGGCGGAACCATTGCCTATATTCTGGCGCTCTACGGCATGAACGTGATCGACAGCGGTGTGGCGGTGCTCAATATGCATGCGCCCTGGGAGGCTACCAGTAAGGCGGATGTCTATGAGACAAAACGCGGCTACAGCGCATTCTTAAAATATAACGGTCTGGAAGCATAATTATGGGAAATCTTGATAAAGAAGAAAACTTGATAAGACCGGAGAATCACAATGAGGATGAACTGGGACTGCACACTTCGGATTACTATTTTGAACTGCCGCCGGAACTGATCGCACAGGATCCGCTGGAGGACCGGAGCAGTTCCAGACTGCTCACCCTGGATAAAAAAACCGGGGCGGTGGAGCACCATCATTTCAGGGAGATCCTTGACTTCCTGAGAGAGGGGGACTGTCTGGTACTCAACAACACCAAAGTGATTCCTGCGAGACTCTATGGTGTCAAGGAAGATACCGGTGCAACAATCGAGGTGCTTTTGCTTAAGCGTCATGAGAAGGATGTGTGGGAGACGCTGGTGAAACCGGGTAAAAAAGCAAAACCGGGGACAAGACTTTCCTTTGGAGATGGGCTGTTGCGAGCGGAAGTGCTTGAAGTTGTGGAAGAGGGAAACCGCCTGATCCGTTTCGAATATGAAGGGATCTGGGAGGAGCTGTTAGACCGTCTGGGAGAAATGCCTCTGCCGCCTTATATCACGCACAAGCTGGCGGATAAGAATCGCTATCAGACAGTATATGCCAAGTATGAGGGCTCTGCAGCCGCTCCGACGGCAGGACTTCACTTTACAGAGGAGCTGCTTGCGCAGGTGGAGGCTAAGGGCGTGAAACTTGCGTATGTGACGCTCCATGTCGGGCTTGGGACTTTCCGCCCTGTCAAAGTTGATAATGTGAAGGAACATCATATGCACTCGGAGTATTATCAGGTAACGAGAGAGGCGGCTGATATCATCAATGGAACAAAAGCTGTCGGCGGGCGTGTGATCTGTGTGGGTACCACGAGCTGCCGTACCATCGAGAGCGCTGCTGATGACAATGGCGTGCTTAAGCCATGTTGTGGAAATACGGAGATCTTTATCTACCCAGGATATCGCTTTAAGGTATTGGATGCGCTGATCACGAATTTCCATCTGCCGGAATCCACGCTGCTTATGCTGGTGTCTGCATTGGCAGGCAGGGAGCATGTGCTGCAGGCATATGAGGAAGCGATCCGGGAGAGGTATCGGTTCTTTTCGTTTGGAGATGCCTGTATGATTGCGGACTTTACAAAGTAAGGTATTTCGTTTATCATAAACATAGCACACATAAGAGAGGAGAAAATAGGGGTTATGGAAGAGAGAAGAAAAGACAACCGGAGTAAGATGCAGTCCACGCTTAAGATAAAGCGTCTTGACAAGACGGAGGCAGAAGTGGATATTGAGGTGATTGACATCTCCAGGACAGGCGTTGGATTTAACTGCCGGGAGCCTCTGATGATCGGTGCGGTTTATGAGTCATTTCTCACGATCTGGACGAAGGAAGTGCTGCATGCTTTCCTTGAGATCGTCAGAATTGAGAAGAAGGATGGTTTTTACAATTACGGAGGTATGTTTGTGGGAATGCCGCAGTCTGATGCCAGCCGGATTGAAGTTTATCAGATGTTTGAACAGGAAAATCAGAAATAGAGATGAAATGACGAAAGAGGCTTCTGCATATCCGCAGAAGCCTCTTGAAGTTTGCACTTATTTTTGCAGCTTTCTCAAATCTTCATAAAATCCGGGGTAGGAGATATCCACGCACTCACTTCCCTGTATCACGGTCTCCCCTTCGGCAGCCAGTGCAGCCACGGCAAAGCTCATGGCAATACGGTGATCGGCTTTGGAATCGATCACGCTTCCGTGAAGTGCTTTCCCACCGTGGATGATCATGCCGTCCTCGGTACCCTCAATATCACATCCCATTGCACGCAGATTTGTTACCATGACATCGATCCGATTGGATTCCTTGACTTTCAGTTCGGCAGCGTCTTTGATCACAGTAGTACCTTCGGCGTATGCAGCCATCACCGCGATCACCGGAAGTTCATCAATGAGTGTCGGAATAACCTCTCCCTCAATGGTGGTTCCGTGCAAGGCGGAGGAGCATACCAGGATGTCCGCCACAGATTCTCCGCTGTCGTCTGAGCGGTTCAGATAAGTGAGGGAAGCGCCCATTGCTTCGGCTACACGCAGGATACCGTCTCTGGTGGGATTGATGCCGACATTTTTGAGAAGTATCTCGGAATTTTCCGTCACAAGTGCAGCCGCAATAAAATATGCCGCGGAGGAAATATCGCCGGGAACGATCACTTTCTGTGCGTGAAGTACGGGTTCCGGATGAATGGAAACGGTATTCCCCTGACTCTGCACATCAGCACCGAAGCAGGAGAGCATGATCTCCGAGTGATTCCTGCTCACGGCAGGCTCCGTGACGCTCGTGATGCCATCGGCATAGAGTCCGGCCAGAAGAATGGCGGATTTTACCTGGGCTGATGCCACTTTTGAGATATAGTCGATCCCGTGAAGTTGCTTTCCGATAATACGCAGGGGAGCACAGCCGTTGTCTTTGATGCTGACAATATCCGCACCCATCATGGAAAGCGGATCCATAATCCGCTTCATCGGGCGCTTCTGGATGGACGAATCGCCGGTCAGCTCTGTGGTAAAGGGTTGTGCCGCCAGAATTCCGGAGATCAGTCTTGTTGTAGTGCCGCTGTTTCCGGTATCCAGCATCCGGTCAGGTGCCTGTAGCCCATGCAGACCTTTCCCGTGGACATGGATCAGGTCGTTTTTTTCTTCGATCGTAATACCAAGATGGCGGAAGCAGTCGATGGTGGACAGACAGTCGGCACCTTTCAGAAAATGGCTGACCTCTGTGGTGCCCTCCGACAGAGCGCCAAACATGATGGCGCGGTGGGAGATGGATTTATCGCCCGGGACGGCGATTTCGCCCCGCAGGGCAGATGCCTTTTGCAGTGTAATGTTTGCCATGAAAAAACCTCTTTATCTATGATTTTATCAATTCTTTTTGTGAATGGAGTAGCCGTTTTCTGCAAGAAGTGCAGTCGCAGAGATCATACCGTTTTCTTCATAAAACTCGATCTGCATGGCTCCCTCTTCGTATTCCCTGTTATGTACAATGCCGATATTTTTGATGCTGATGCCGTGTTCTGCCATCATCGTAGCGACAGCGGCGATCGCACCGGGTTTATCGGCAATGTCGATATTGAGGGAGAATACCTTCTTGATCGGACCGCTGGATGCATTGATAAAGGAATCGCGGTACTGTCTGGCGGAATCAAAGAACCGGTATATTGCCTCCTGATTTCCGTTGTCGATCTCCTTTTTGATGTCAAGCAGCAGCCTGACATAATGTTCCAGCAGGGCGGACAGATTCTTCTTGTTTGTCAGACAGATCTGCTGCCACATTTCCGGAGAAGAGGATGCGATCCTTGTGATATCCTTAAAGCCTCCGGCTGCGATCATTTTCATGATACCGTCGGAATCGGCCTCCTTTACCAGATTGACCAGACTGGAGGCGATCACATGCGGCAGATGGCTGATGCCGGCTGTGAAATAATCATGTTCCTCATAAGAGAGTATCAACGGGATCGCTTTTGTGGAAAGAATGAGATCCTTATAGAAATCGAGTTTTTCCGGTGAAGTCTGCTCCGTAGGAGTCAGGATATAGTAGGCGTTTTCCAGAAGTTCTGCCTTGGAATTCGGATAGCCAAATCGTTCACTGCCTGCCATCGGATGCCCGCCGATAAAAACGGAATCAAGACCGAGCGCAGAGATATGGCTATGGATATCGGTTTTTACGCTGCCAACGTCTGTGAGGATGCAGTCTTTTCCCAGATATTCCTTCAAAAGCAGGAGATTATCATCATTATGGGAGACGGGAGCGCATAGAAATATAATGTTGCATTGGGAAAAGGCTGGATCGATCCGGCCGAAAATCAGATCGGCGATGCCTTCCTCGGATGCAAGGCGTAGTGTGTCAGGATTCTTGTCATAAGCATAAATGACGATATCATTACGGTTTTGCTTGAGCGCTTTGGCGATGGAACCGCCAATAAGACCAAGACCGATAAAGCCACAGGTGATTTCCATGAGTTACTCCTTAAAAGTCCGTCCGACAAGTCCCGCAAAGGGTTTCAGTTCATTGCAGAGTTTGTCAAACTTTTCAAACGTAAGGGACTGGGGACCGTCCGACAGCGCATGGGCGGGATCGTTGTGAACTTCGATCATCAGACCGTCCGAATCGCATGCCACGGCTGCCTTTGCCATGGGCGGAACATATTTGTAGACACCGGTAGAATGCGAGGGGTCTACAATGATAGGCAGATGTGTCTTTTCCTTCATGACAGCCACAGCGCTGATGTCGAGCGTGTTTCTCGTGGCAGTCTCAAAGGTGCGGATTCCCCTTTCACAGAGTACCACATTCGGGTTACCTTCCGCAATAATATATTCGGCGGCATTCAGCCACTCATCAATCGTTGCGGACAGACCGCGCTTTAAGAGAACCGGAAGCCCGGAACGGCCCGCTTCTTTTAACAGATAGAAGTTCTGCATGTTTCTGGCGCCGATCTGGATCATATCTACATATTTTACTGCGGCATCGATCGCTTCCTGGCTTACGACTTCACATATCGTGGAGAGACCGGTCTCTGCTTTGGCTGTCTGCATGTATCGCAGGCCTTCTTCCTCAAGTCCCTGGAAAGAGTACGGAGATGTCCGGGGCTTGTAGGCTCCGCCCCTCAGAATTGTTGCGCCCGATTTCTTGACAGCACGGGCGATCGTGAGCAGCTGTTCCTCGCTCTCCACGGCACAGGGGCCCGCCATAATGGTCAGGTTGCCCGGACCGATGGAAGTGTTTCCCACCTTGACGGTAGTGGGTTCCGGATGAAATTTTCTGTTTGCCAGTTTATAGCTCTCCGTGACGGGAACAATGCGGTCAACATCCTTAAAACTGTTCAGGTTTTCGGAGGCAAGCCGGGTCTTGTCCCCCACCACGCCGATGATAGTGACTTCTTCACCTTTGGAGAGATGTGTCTGCAACCCGTTGTCGGTGATGTATTTGATGACTGCCTGAATGTTTTGTTCGGCAGCTTTCGGTTTCATTACGATGATCATGATATTCCTTCTTCCTTTTCATTGAATTTATGTTCCGGATGATGATTTCTAACCGGAAACCTAATACAATATAGCACTTTAAAGTGCGAAAGTCAACTGGATAGTGGGAAAAACGGTTGTTAAAAATGCGCAATAAAGATTGCAATTATCAACATTGTTTAGTAAAATATACTCATGGGAAAAATGGGGGACTAAAATATTCCAATCTGGTCTTGGCAAAATACCCAAAAAACATCTAAAATTGGAGGTAATGATATGAATGTTTACACAACAGACAAAATTCGCAATGTAGTGCTGCTTGGGCACGGAGGTGCCGGAAAGACCAGCCTTGCAGAGGCAATGGCATATCTGGCAGGGCTTACCTCAAGAATGGGAAAGGTTACAGATGGCAATACAGTCAGCGATTTTGGAAAAGAAGAACAGAAAAGGAAATTTTCAATCAGTACCTCGGTGATTCCATTGGAGTGGGAAGGCACGAAGATCAATATTCTGGATACACCCGGTTACTTTGACTTTGTGGGTGAAGTGGAAGAGGCCGTAAGCGCCGCTGATGCTGCGATCATCGTTGTTTCCGGAAAGGCCGGCATGGAAGTGGGCACAGAGAAGGCGTGGGAATTGTGCGAAAAATATAAGCTTCCCCGTATGGTGTTTGTTACGGATATGGATATCGACAATGCCTCTTACCGTCAGGTCGTTGAAGATATGACTGAAAAGTATGGAAAGAAGATGGCTCCGTTCCATCTGCCAATCCGCGAGAACGAGAAGTTTGTCGGCTACGTCAATGTCATCAGTGAGACAGGACATCGCTGGGAAGGCAAGGAAGTTGTAGACTGTGAGATTCCGGAATACAACAAAGCCAATCTGCAGATCTGCCGTGACACACTGATGGAATCTGTTGCAGAGACAAGTGAAGAGTTTATGGATCGCTATTTCAGCGGTGATACGTTCTCTGAGGCGGAGATTCGTGCAGCAGTGAGAACAAACGTAATGGAAGGTTCCATCGTTCCGATGTCGATGGGCTCCAATGTGCTCTGTCAGGGTATCTATACGCTGCTTGATGATATTGTAAAGTATTTTCCGAGTCCTGAGAACCGCGAGATGGCAGGTGTGAATCTGAAGACAAACGAGATCTTCCAGGCGGATTATGATTTCGCAAAGGCAAAATCGGCTTATGTCTTCAAGACGATCGTGGATCCTTTCATCGGTAAATATTCCCTGATCAAGGTGTGCTCCGGTGTGTTTAAGGCAGACGACATGGTCTATAATTCCGAGAAGGATATTGAGGAAAAGGTCAGCAAGCTGTATGTGCTTCAGGGCAACAAGCCGATCGAGGTGCCTGAGCTTCACGCGGGCGATATCGGTGCGATCGCAAAGCTGACAGCAGCGCGAACGGGCAATACGCTCTCCACCAAGGCGACACCGATCCGCTATGGTAAGTCTGAGATCTCAACGCCGTATACATATATGAGATATAAGGCAAAGAACAAGGCAGATATCGATAAGATTTCGCAGTCTCTGCAGAAGATGATGCATGAAGATCAGACGCTGAAGGTTGTCAATGACAGCGAGAACAGGCAGACGCTGCTCTATGGTATGGGTGACCAGCATCTGGAGATCGTAGTCAGCAGACTGTTGAATGAATATAAGGTAGAAGTGGAACTGTCCAAGCCGAAGGTTGCATTCCGCGAGACGATTAAGAAGAAATCCGATGTGGAATACAAATATAAGAAGCAGTCCGGCGGACACGGTCAGTACGGTCACGTTAAGATGCGTTTTGAGCCGTCAGGTAATCTGGAGGAGGCTTATGAGTTTTCTCAGGAGGTTGTTGGCGGTGCGGTGCCCAAGAACTTTTTCCCGGCAGTGGAGAAGGGTTTGCAGGAATCCGTTCAGAAAGGCCCCCTTGCCGCATATCCGGTTGTCGGCGTGAAGGGTATCCTCTACGATGGTTCCTATCATCCGGTGGATTCCTCCGAGATGGCATTCAAGATGGCGACAATCCAGGCGTTTAAGAAAGGCTTTATGGAGGCAGGACCTGTTCTGCTTGAACCCATCGCTTCCCTGAAGGTTACCGTTCCGGATCAGTATACAGGCGATGTTATGGGAGATCTGAATAAGCGCCGGGGAAGAGTACTTGGCATGAATCCGATCGGCGGTGGCAAGCAGACGATCGAGGCGGATATTCCGATGATGGGTCTGTTTGGATATTGTACAGATCTGCGTTCCATGACGGGAGGAAGAGGCGTATATTCTTATGAGTTTGCACGCTACGAACAGGCTCCTTCGGATGTACAGGAGAAGGAAGTTGCAGAGAGAGCAGCCAAGGTTGCAGAGAACAGCGAAGAGTAAATAAGGAAGGCGGTGTCGGGGGTTCCGGCACCGCTTCTTTCATAGAATCTTAATTTGTGTATTTTTTTTGTGTGTGGTATCATCAATGATGACGCAAAAAGAAAAACAAGCGGGTATTAAGAGGGAGTGCATTACGTTATGAAACATTTCAAAAGAAATATTTTACTGGCAATAGCAACATTGGTGATCGCGGCTGTTTACTACTATGTGACGCTGCCTGCGATCAACATCCATTCTGCGGATTTCTGGTTTTTCCTTATGGCGCTCATTGTTGTCTGCCTGGTGGTCTATGCGGTTAAGAAGGCAGGAAAAGAGGTCGTTTTTCAACAGACGGGCAGATTTGGCGGGTTTCATATTGACCTGAATTCTTTCCATTGGAAGGAATATAAAGGAATCAAGTTCCTGCTGGTTCTTCTGGTCGCTGTGTTTGGTGTTTATCTGGTTGGAAGCATTTTGTCCTCACCGATTGTCAACGCAAAGAAATATCAGCAGCTTCTGACGATCGAGGAGCGCAATTTTACGGATGATATCAAAGAAGTGGATTACAATACGATACCACTGCTTGATAAAGATTCGGCAGCACTGCTTGGCAACCGCAAGATGGGCAGTCTGGTGGATATGGTGTCACAGTTCGAGGTCAGCGGCGATTATACGCAGATTAATTATCAGGGGAAACCGGTGCGCGTAACCCCTCTGCGTTATGCAAGCCCGATCAAATGGCTGACGAATCGCAAACAGGGACTTCCGGCATATATGTTGATCGATATGGCGACTCAGGATACGGAGTGCGTAAAACTTTCGGAGGGCATCAAGTATTCCAAGTCGGAGTATTTTAACAGGTATATTTACAGACATCTGAGATTCCGCTATCCGACGTATATTTTTGATGACCAGATTTTCTTTGAGATCGATGAGGAGGGGACACCCTACTGGGTATGTCCTGTCAAGAAGTTCAATATCGGTCTGTTCGGCGGACAGACGATTGGAAATGTGGTGCTCTGCAATGCCATTACAGGTGAATGCATCGATTACAAGGTAGAGGATGTACCGCAGTGGATCGATAAAGTGTATTCTGCGGAATTGCTTACGAGACTGTACGATTACTCAGGAATTTTGAAACACGGATATTTTAACAGTATTCTGGGACAGAAGGACTGCCTGCAGACGACGAACGGTTATAATTATATTGCTCTGGATGATGACGTGTGGGTATATTCCGGTGTGACCTCGGTCAGCGGGGATCAGTCCAATGTAGGATTTGTGTTGATGAATCAGCGCACGATGGAAACGAGATTTTATAAGGTCGAGGGTGCGACAGAGGATTCCGCAATGTCTTCCGCGGAAGGACAGGTGCAGAATCTCCGGTATGTTTCAACCTTCCCGTTACTTTTGAATATTGCGGATGAACCGACATATTTCATGGCGCTGAAAGATTCCGCAGGACTTGTGAAAAAGTATGCGATGGTGAATGTGCAGAAATATCAGTGGGTTGCGATTGGTGATACCATCCAGGAATGTGAGAAGAACTATAACCGGCTGCTGAATACGAACGGAATTGTCAGCCAGAGTGCGGAAGCGGACAAGAGCATTACAGGCAGAATTACAGCGGTTGCACCGGTAGTGATTGAAGGTAACACACATTATTATGTCTGCCTGGAAAACAGTGATGACATTTATGATATCAGCATGACAGATGAAAATCTGATCGGAATCATCCGCTATCAGGTGGGTGACATAATTTCTATAAAATACCATGAGGGATACGGACTGCAGACAGTTACAAATATCAACTAAAGGCCGAAAACTCAAGGGAAATCAGGCATAATGCAACAACATAAAAAATGGGATTATCGGTTGACAAAATATAGCAGAAATTGTAAACTGAATTATAGTATTCTGCACATAAGTGCAAAACAGTGAGACAGTAAGATCACGATGAGAAGGGAGATCATGATGCAGAAATTCGGAAAAATGACAAAAAAGCTTTTTGCAGCAGCATTATCAGTGACATTGTGCGCTGCAATGTTTGTGCCGATGACGGCAGAGGCAAAGAAAATAACGGTAGACTGGGCAACAAATTCTTCCGTATGGCAGGTGAGTGACGGTGTGACGGCACAGATCAGGGACGGCGTCCTTCATTTTGACGGAAACGGCGCGATCCCGAGTTACACAAACGATACATTATACACCAGACCTTGGAATACTTCTATCTTTCAGGGGATTGTAGTCGGAGAGGGAATCACGGAGATCGGTTCCAAGGCATTTGCGAATTTCCCTAAACTGCAATACATCACAGTATACAGTACTACATTTATCAAAGACGGCACGGTATTTGATAAGATTGACAGTAAGCCGCAGGTTCGTATCATGGGTAGCGAAGAGAGTGTCAGAATGATCGGCAATAAGATCCCCTATACCAGTCTTGATAGTTGGGCAAGAGTCGCACAGAGCAGAACGGCCAACATCCTGTATATCGTGGACAACGGTGCTATGAAGATGAAGTTCAGACAGAAAACTTTGCCGAATGTTCCGTTTGTATTTTCTGCAGACAATGAGGACTCCACACATCGTTATGACATGGCTGATCATGAGGAGGAGAAAGCGCAGATGCAGACGTTTGTATCACCGCTCCGTTTTGCTCCCGGATATGAGAAGGTCGGGCAGGCAGTGACGGCGCAGAGGCTTAAGATGGGCGAGGGATATCTTGAGGTTGTGGCATGGTATCTGAACAATCAGTATCAGAATTACAGTTACGGAGAATCTTACAGCAATGTCGTGAGCACCGGGGATAAGACATATGACAGCTATGACACTCCTCAGAATTACGTGTTCCAGATTCCGGCAGAACTGCAGCAGCCGGGCAGAACTTTTAAAGTGGTTATGGTAGCGCCGGACGGACAGCCGACAGTGCTGGATGATATGGATAACTCCGACAGCACCATTACATTCTCCACCAATCTGGGGAAATTCAATTTCAGCATTATTTACTCCAATTAATCGATAAGATCAAAGAACAGAAGGCG
>CAMGRE010000067.1 GCA_946061355.1 uncultured bacterium
ATATATGTTTTATTGCAAGTTTTTTATCATTAAAAAGTTTGGGCAAAAGTGTCAGACGTACTTTAATTTTTCTCCCCATCATACTCCCCACCTCCTGTATGATATCATTTCTTTCCAAGATTTTCCCTCACCGCCCTGGTCAACTGAATGCAGATTGTCGGAATGACTGCCAGCAGGACGATCGTGCCAAGCTGTGATACACTCAGAGGCGCCACCGCAAACAGTCCGTGCAGGGGAGGCACGAGCAGAACGACCGCCAGCAGCAATCCCCCCGCGGCAAACGCGCCGACGCTCCACAGATTGCTCCCGATTCCGATTCGGAAGATCGAACGGTCGCTCTTGCACGTAAAGCCGTGGAACAGTCTCGCCAGCGTCAGCGTCGCGAATGCCATGGTCTCCGCCGTCATCTGGTCCACCGCCCGTCCCTGATAGAATGCGGTCTGCGTAACGATGGCAATGAGAAGTCCATATCCCAATAATCTTATACAGAACTCCTTCGTGAGTATCCCGGTCTTTGGATCCTTTGGTTTCTCCCGTAGGAGCCCCCGGTCTGATGGTTCCATTCCGATCGCCAGCGCAGGCAGGGAATCCGTCAGCAGATTCATGAACAGCAGGTGTACCGGCTCAAACGGCGTATTAAGCGCCATCACAGAGCAGAACAGCACCACGAGGATCGCCGCCATGTTGCCGGAGAGCAGGAACTGAATCGCATTCACAATATTCCGATACACATTCCGACCGTTCAAAACGGCTTTGATGATCGTTGCGAAATTGTCGTCCGTCAGGATCATCGCCGCTGCGTCCTTCGACACCTCCGTCCCGGTGATTCCCATCGCGACGCCGATGTCGGCTTTTTTCAGAGCCGGCGCATCGTTCACGCCATCGCCTGTCATCGCGGCGATATGTCCTTTCCTCTGCCACGCCTCCACGATACGGATCTTATTTTCCGGCGAAACCCTGGCATACACGGAGATCCTCTCAAGCACCGCATCCAGTTCATCGTCGGACATCCTGTCCAGTTCCTGCCCTGTGACCGCCATATCGCCGTCCCGATAAATGCCGATCTGTTTTGCGATGGCCGCTGCCGTGACCTTGTGGTCTCCTGTGATCATGACCGGCCTGATCCCTGCACTGATCGCATCCGCCACCGCCGCTGCGGACTCTTCCCTCGGAGGATCGACCATCGAGACCAGTCCGACAAAGGTATATCCGTATTCGTCATCAATCGTCAATTCGTCATCTTCCGGACATTCCTTATAGGCAAAGGCCAGCACGCGCAGTCCGTTCTCGGAAAATATCCGGTTCTGCGCGAGAATCTTTTCCCTATCCTGCTCCGTGACCGAACGCACTCCGTCCCCCGAAGCGATGCTTACCAGCCGTTCCATCAGAACATCGACCGCGCCTTTGGTAAATATCGTCGGCACGCCGTGAACGAGGTACTTGGTACTCATAAGCTTCCTGTCGGAATCAAACGGAATCTCCTCCATGCGGGGCATCATGCTCCTGATGTCTTCCCCGGTCGCTCCCGCTCTTGTGAGCCCTGCTTTTCCCGCCATCTCAAGCAGACAGGTCTCCGTCGGATCCCCGATCTCTTTCCCCTCCCGGATAGAAGCATCGTTGTTCAGAATGGCATTGTACAATAAATATCTGTGCGCCTTCGATGTCAGATCCATCTCTTCCGGCAGGAAACATTCATCATCGATATAGATTTCCCTGACCGTCATCTTATTCTGTGTCAAGGTTCCTGTCTTGTCCGAACAGATCACGGACACACAGCCCAGGCTCTCCACCGCTTTCAGCTCTTTGACGATCGCATGATCCGCAGCCATCTTCCTCGTTCCCATCGCCTGGACGATCGTGACGATCGAACAGAGCCCCTCCGGGATCGCAGCGACCGCCAGCGCTACTGCGAACATAAGGGAATCGAGCACCGGTTCCCGCTGCCATAATCTGAGCCCGAACACGATCACGCTGATGACCATGATCAAAACCGCAAGTTTCCCGCTGAATTGATCGAGCTTTACCTCCAGCGGTGTTTTCTTCTCCTGCGTATCATTCATAAGCGTCGCAATCCTGCCGATCTCGGTATGCATTCCCGTGGCCGTCACCAGCACGCTCGCCCTGCCGTAAGTCACGAGGCTTCCCGAATAGACCATATTGTGTCGGTCGCCCAGCGCAGCTTCCCCGATGATCTCTTCATCCTTTTTCTCTACATTTGCGGACTCTCCCGTCAGAGAGCTTTCATTGACCTGTAGGGAGTGATTCTCGATGATACGCCCGTCCGCAGCGACCAGATCTCCGGCCTCCAGCAGCAACACATCTCCCGGCACGATCTGTGCGGAATCCACCTCTGTCTTAACGCCGCCTCGTAAGACCTTTGCTTTCGGAGCAGACAATTCCTTCAGGGAATCGAGCGATTTCTGCGCCTTGACGTACTGCACCGTTCCCAGTGCCGCATTCAGGAGGATCACCGCAAAGATCACGATCGTACTCTCCGCATTGCCGGACAGCATGGAAATGACTGCCGCGATAATCAGAATGAGCACCAGCAGATCGGCAAACTGCCCGAGAAAGATGCGCAGCACGCTTTTCTTTGCTTTTTCCTCCAGCGCATTCTTCCCATATTTTTGCAGCAGCTTTGCCGCCTCCTCTTCCGTATGTCCCGCAGCGCTCCCATACGCTTCAAACAATTCCCGCTTACTCTGTTGATAGACTTCTCTCATGCGTTCTCTCTCCTTTTCCCAATCCACTGATCATTATTCCCCTCTGACAGAGCAGGATACATCCTGCTCATCGCGCACAAAAGAAAAAGACCTTTTGTGCACAACAACTGTACACAAAAAGTCTCGTTTAACAACTGTCATCCGGCTTCCGGTCTATGATAGACGTCCTGACGAAAACCGGAACATGCTTCGCATGCAACTACTCCCTTTTTGAAAATGCGCATTCGCGCGATTTCATGTCCTGCGACATGAAATGAAACCTCAATCTCTATCTTTATCCTTACCAGCCGACACCAGCACCTTTACCTCAGGCATGTCCTTAACAATCGCCAGAGCTTTGGGAATTGCCGTGTCATGAATACACATGGTGAATTCACTCTTTTCACCGGATCCTGCTCCAAACATCCTCCCGAAAAAGGAATTATCGCGGCATTTCACAAAATAGGAAATCCTGTTCTGCAGAAATAATCTGGCCAGATCCTCCTTCTGCTTCAGGCTGTAAACCTTGCAGAACTCCACTTCGTTGTTTACCCGCATGGAAGTATACACGGTAGGTTCCACGCCTCTCATCCCTGAATCATCTCCATAGCCGGATCTGTCTCTGCCCCGGACATCCCGGTCTCACTCTGCACCGGTGTCTGCATGATCCTCGCAGCATTCATTCTGCTCATTGCCATCTGCGAATCCAGAATCCCTGCGATATCTTTGGTCTCGCCCAAACGGAGAGGATTCTCATTCTGCGAAGAGTCCGCATAACCAACTTTGCTGTCCAGTGCATCGTCCGGCACCGCAGACACTTTGCCCAGGCTCTTGGCGCTTACATAATTCGTGTTATAGACAAATGTAGGATATCCGATTGCCCCGATCTGCATATGCGTTCTCCTTTCCTGACTGCTGACGTTGTCCTGATATCAGTGGACATCTACTATTATTATAGCCAACCGGCTATGATTTTGCAATACATTCTGATATTTTTGCCCACAAAACAGTGCATCCGTATCCGATCCCTGCTCCCAGGCAGTTCAGCAGGATATCATCGACATCAAAAGCCCCGAAAGCACTGAAGAGTTGAAACAATTCTATCCCTGATACCAGAATCAGCACCGCGGACAGAAACAGCAGGAAATTTTTCTTTCCCGGGAAAGCCAGCGGATACAAGATACCACACGGAACAAAGATCAGCACATTGCCAAACAGGTTCTCAAAGCTGTTCAGCCTGTCGTAATAGCAGATGTACATTCTGATCGTGCGAAACAGTGTAAAATTGGCGCTTTCCAGTCCTTCCCAGATCACATCCTGCCTCCATCCCGCCACGATGGCTTTTAGATCCTCCAAAGGGTATTTGAATACGATCACCCTGATGACAAGCAGCAGATACAGCACCAGCAGAACCCGCCATGTTCTGTATTTTTTCATAGACATTAATACCTGACCTCCACAAGTGTGAGTCCTTTGGCAGGTGCGAGCGCGCCCGCATCCTCCCTTTGTCCTTTGTCTATGACTGACGGCAGTTCCTCTGCCTTTCTCTCACCTTTTCCCACTTCCAGAAGCGTTCCTACCAGGATGCGCACCATATGATAAAGGAAACCGTCTCCCCGGAACACGAAACGCAGTTCTTTCCCGCATTCTGTAATTTCGATGCTCTCGATGGTTCTCACCGTGGATTTCTTTCCGCGCTTCGCGGAAGTAAACGATTTAAAATCATGAGTCCCTGTCAGATACGAGGCGGCCCTGCGCATCGCTTCCACATCCAGTTTATCCGACATCACTGTCACATATTTTCTGTCAAACACACAGGGAAGATCGCTGTTCCAGACACGATAGCAATAAGTCTTTCCCTTTGCGTTCAGTCTGCTGTGGAATCTTTCTGACACTTCTGTCACTTCCATTACACCGATATCTTCCGGAAGATACTTATTGATATAGGTAAGGATTTCCTGACAGGTCATGTCGGTTTCGGCATGGAAATTCGCTACCTGGCCAACCGCATGGACACCTGCATCCGTCCTGCCGGAGCCCTGTATCTCCACCGGTGTCCCACACATCTTCGTAAGCAGCGCCTCCAGTCTGCCCTGGATCGTATTCTGCGTGCTCTCCTGCCTCTGCCAGCCCTGATACCTCGTCCCCTCATATTGGATCAAAAGCCTGTAATTACTCATCATCCTTCCTCCGTCCGACCGCTTTATCGCTCTCATCAAACCTGCGGAAACGGTTAAACCCTTCCGCCAGGATGCACAGGCTGGTCTTCACGGAGTCAAACACCCCGGCCTGATTCAGGTTAATCAGCACGATACCGATCGGAACCGCGAGGATAATACCGATGACCCCTGCACACTTATACCCGATAAACAATAAGAACAGTGTCGGCAGAGGCGCCACACCGACGGAATCTCCCACGAGCTTCGGCTGAATGATCTGGCGGACAAGCTGTCCCACACCCCATATGATCAGAAGCCATATCGTCATCTTATAATCCGCACTCAGGAATTTGAACACCGCCCAGGGGATCATCACGGCGCCCGCACCGAAGAACGGCAGGAAATCAAGTACCGCGATCAAAAATGCGATCAGAAGCGCGTAGGGGATCTTCAGAATCAAAAAACCGATGAGCAAAAATACAAAGATCAGACATTCGATCTTGAACTGCGCCTTGAAGTAACCGCCGACCGCAGTCTTTAAACTGTCCATAATGATCGCTGCCTTATGCTTTACCGCACCGGGCATATAGCGGTTCCAGACCTGTGCCACATAATCTTTCTCTGCAACAAAGAAATACGATGACAGCAGACACATGATCACATTGACCACAAAACCCGGGATATTCTTGGCGAAATTTCCCACCGCATTCACCGTCGGTGTGCCGAGCCGCTTGACCAGAT
Source organism: uncultured bacterium (assembly GCA_946061355.1). Classification (GTDB taxonomy): domain Bacteria; phylum Bacillota; class Clostridia; order Lachnospirales; family Lachnospiraceae; genus VSOB01. The sequence continues at coordinate 5,603 of CAMGRE010000067.1, forward strand.
CCGCCACATATTCATCCATCTGCTGACCCAGATTCTCAATGCTCATCTGCATATTCTGCGGGAGCCTCGAATACATGACATCCAGATTCTTGCCGATCTCCCTGAAATCACTCTCCATCGTATTCCACAGATCCGGCAGCGTGTTGAGGAAGCCGATACTCTCACTGATGAGCTTCGACACCGCAAGATACGCCGCAAGGATCACCAGCGCGATCACGGCGATGATCACAAAGGCAGAACCCGCCTTCCTCCTGATCTTAAGCTTATCCTCAAAGAAACGCACCAGCGGATTTGCAACACATGCTATGATCCAGCCGATCACAAAGGGCATGAAAAATACGAGCACCTTCGGAACCGCAAAAATACACAGCAAAAAGATCACAACTGCCAGAAGCAAATTCATAAAAACCTTCAGATACCGTTTATAGGGCTGCTTCATAATCCAAGTCACCTCTTATCTGTTCTCCGCGAGGAATCCATCCAACAATGCATAGATTTCCTCTCTGCCCTGCTTCGTCTCCGCAGAGAAAGGAATGATCGTTGTATCCTTACCGGCGTCCAAACCTTCTCTGACTTCCTTCAGCTGTTTTTGCAGCTGGCTTCTCTTGATCTTGTCTAGCTTGGTGGCAATCACGATCGGCTGATATCCCTGATGGAGAATCCAGTCATACATATTCCGGTCATTCTCGCCCGGTCTGTGACGGATATCCACCAGCAAAAAAACCGCCTTAAGCTGCTTAGATGTCCGCAGATACCGCTCAACCATCCTGCCCCACTGTTCCTTGGTCTCCTGCGAAACCTTCGCATAGCCGTAGCCCGGCAGATCAACAAAATACAGTTCGTCATTGATATTATAGTAGTTGATCGTCTGGGTCTTGCCCGGCTGGGCGCTGGTTCTTGCCAATGATTTGCGGTTCATCAGCGCATTGATCAGCGAAGATTTCCCGACATTACTCTTGCCGGCAAACGCCACCTCGATTTTCTGATTGTCCGGCAGTTTGCTCGTGATGCCGCAAACCGTTTCCAGACTGACATTTCTAATGATCATTCGTCGCTTCCTTTCACGAGAGCATGGTCGAGCACCTCTTCCATACTCTTCACATATACGATCTCCAGACCGGATTTGATCTCCTTCGAGATCTCCTCCACATCCTTCTCATTCTCCGCCGGAACCAGGATCTTTTTGATCCCCGCCGTCTTGGCAGCCAGCATTTTCTCCTTCAGTCCGCCGATCGGAAGCACCCTGCCGCGCAGAGTGACTTCACCGGTCATTGCAATCGATGCATATACCGGGATCTTCGTGAGTGCCGACAGGACTGCCGTCGCCATCGTGATCCCTGCGCTGGGACCGTCTTTGGGCACTGCACCCTCCGGGATATGAATATGAAAGTCATTCTTTTTGAAGGCATCCATGGAAATCTTATACTTCTTTGCAACAGAGCGGATATAACTGATGCCCGTAAGAGCAGATTCCTTCATCACATCTCCCATTTGACCCGTCAGGTCAATCTCTCCCTTGCCCGGCATCACATTGACTTCGATCTCCAGGGTGTCGCCGCCGACACTGGTCCATGCCAGTCCCCGTACGATCCCGACCTCGTCGCTGTCATTGATCTTATCCTGATGATACCGCACCTTGCCCAGATATTTTGTCAAATTCTGTCTGCTGACATGAATTGTTTCTTTGCCATCCTGTAAGATCTCCCTTGCGGCTTTCCTGCAGATCTGCCCGATCTTGCGCTCCAGTTCCCTCACGCCCGCCTCTCTCGTATAGCCGTCTATAATCATGCGGATTGCATTGTCCGACATAGTCAGTTTCTCATTTGTGAGGCCATTCTTCTCAAGCTGCTTTCCCACGAGATGTTCCGTGGCAATATGGAACTTCTCGTTTGCCGTATAGCTCGTCACTTCGATGATCTCCATGCGGTCAAGCAACGGTCTCGGAATCGTGGATGTCGTATTGGCAGTCGCCAGGAACAGTACCTCCGACAGGTCGATCGGGATCTCCACATAATGATCCCGGAAACGCTCGTTCTGCTCGCCGTCCAACACTTCAAGAAGTGCGGAAGCGGTATCCCCTCTCTGGTCATTTCCGACTTTATCGATCTCATCGAGCAGCATCAGCGGATTCTTCACGCCTGCCTGACGCAGTCCCGCAGCGATCCTGCCCGCCATCGCGCCCACATATGTCCTCCTGTGTCCGCGGATCTCCGCCTCATCGCGCACGCCGCCGAGGCAGATCCGGATATATTTCTTGTTGAGTGCTTTTGCCACGCTCTTCGCGATGGAAGTCTTGCCTGTTCCGGGCGGTCCCACCAGACAGAGAATCGGGCTGTCGCCCCGTTTGGTCAACGTCCTCACCGCCAGGAATTCCAGAATACGCTCCTTCACCTGTTCCAGTCCGTAATGCTCCTTCTCCAGCAGTTCCTCCGCCTGCGTGATGTCCGTATTGTCCTTTGACATCTTATCCCAGGGAAGTTCGAGCAGCGTCTCGATATATCCGCGCTGGACGGCGCTCTCCGAACTGTTAACGCCGATCCCCTTGAAGCGGGAGATCTCTTTTGCGATCTTTTCCTTCACTTCCTTAGACGCTTTGAGTTTCTTCAGATCCTGTTCAAACTGCTCCGCGTCCGAGACCGTATTTTCTTCCCCGAGTTCTTCCCGTATAAAGTGAAGCTGCTCCCTGAGCAGGTATTCCTTCTGGTTCTTCTCCACGCGCGACTTAATCTTCTCCGTGAGTTCTCCGCGCACTCTTGCAACCTCGGTCTCATTGACCAGAATTTGGCAGAGTACCATGAACCGTTCCGCCAGATCCGCCTGCTCCAGCACCTTCTGCTTATGGAGATAATCGACCGGAAGATTTCCTGCGATCTCATCAATCAGCGGTTCCAGGCGGTTCATTTCCTGAACACGGGACTGTAAACTCTTGCCGACTCTGGGATAGCATTTGGCGTACGCCTCAAACAGCATGCGGATTTCCCGCACCATCGCTTCCTCTTCCATCGCATCCGTCACAGGAACTGTCTGCAGTTCCTCCATATCCGCCGCGAGGAATTCTTCCACTTCTTCCGCGAACTCCTTCAACACGGCGCGTTCTTTTCCCTCAACGAGCACCCGGACAATGTCATTGGGCATCTTGGTGATCTGACGGATCACAGCCATCGTCCCGACCGCAAACACCTGGTCTTTGTCGGGGATCTCCACATTCATATCCTTCTGTGTCAGCAGAAGAACCATCTGATCCTCCATCATTGCCTGTTCCACTGCCACGATCGATTTCTTCCTGCTCAGGTCAAAATGTATGATCATCCCGGGCAGCACCGTCAGTCCGCGCAGCGCCACCGCCGGAATTCTTCTTGCTCCTTCCATAATAAGTTCTCTCCTTGTATCTGTGCAAAGAAGCACCTGCCTGTATACAAGCGGTGCTTCCTTCTGTTTTTCTCTATCTGGCTTTTTTTGCCTCTTCCCGATGTACAACTAACGGTTCACTGGCATTTTCTATCGTATCCTCTGTGATAATGCACTGCTCGATCGTATCGTCCGACGGGATACGGTACATCACATCCATGAGCGCACTCTCCATGATGGAGCGCAGTCCTCTCGCACCGGTCTTTCTCTCCAGCGCCTTTCTGGCGATCGCCACGATCGCATCATCCTCGAAGGTCAGCTTCACGTGGTCAAACTCAAACAGACGCTGATACTGCTTGATCAATGCGTTCTTCGGCTCCTTGAGGATCCGCACAAGCGCCTCCTCATCCAGCCCTTCCAGTGACACATTGATCGGCACCCTGCCCACAAACTCGGGGATCAGGCCGAATTTCACCAGATCCTGCGGTGTCACCTCTCCGAGTATCTCACCGATCTCCTTTGTCGAACGGTCAGCGATCTTTGCATTAAACCCGATGATCTTGCGGTTCAGTCTGTCCTCCACGATCTTATCCAGACCGTCAAAGGCACCGCCGCAGATAAACAGGATGTTTGTCGTGTCGATCTGCAGAAGCTCCTGATGCGGATGCTTCCTGCCACCCTGGGGCGGCACGCTTGCAACCGTTCCCTCTATGATCTTGAGGAGTGCCTGCTGCACGCCCTCCCCCGAGACATCTCTGGTAATGGATACGTTCTCACTCTTTTTGGTAATCTTGTCAATCTCATCGATATAGATCATGCCGTACTGGGCTTTCTCGATATCGTAATCCGCCGCCTGAATCAGTTTCAGGAGAATGTTCTCCACATCCTCGCCTACATAGCCTGCCTCTGTGAGCGTCGTAGCGTCCGCAATGGCAAACGGTACATTAATGATCTTGGCCAGCGTCTGTGCGAGATATGTCTTGCCGGACCCGGTCGGTCCGATCATAATGATATTACTTTTCTGCAATTCCACATCATTCGGAGTCTTCGGCGCCATCACACGTTTGTAGTGATTGTACACCGCCACGGACAGCACCTTTTTTGCCTCTTCCTGACCGATCACATAATCGTCCAGAAACTCCTTGATCTCAACAGGCTTCAGCAGATTGATGTCCATGGACTCCTCTGCTGTTTCTTCCTCGTACTCATCTTCCATGATCTCTGAGCAGATATCAATACATTCGTCACAGATATATACGCCTGCCGGACCGGCGATCAGCTTCCTGACCTGATCCTGTGGTTTATTGCAAAAAGAACATCTCACCTTGTCGTCGGAATTTTTTCCTGCCATGCTATTGTCCTGTTCCCTTCTATTCCGCACTTTCTGTCCTGAATGTGATCACCTTGTCGATCAGCCCGTACTCTTTGGCTTCCTCGGCTGTCTTCCAGTTGTCACGCTCGGTATCCGCGCAGATCACATCATAGGGCTTGCCTGTATTCTCCGCAAGCATTCTGTTTAATTTTTCCTTCGTCTGCAAAATATGCTTTGCCGCAATCTCAATCTCGGTCGCCTGACCCTGTGTACCGCCGAGAGGCTGATGGATCATGATCTCAGCATTCGGAAGCGCACTTCTCTTACCCTTTGCGCCGCCTGCCAACAGGAAAGCGCCCATGCTGGCTGCCATTCCGATACAGATTGTAGCCACATCACACTTGATATACTGCATTGTGTCATAAATTGCCATGCCTGCCGTCACACTGCCGCCCGGGCTGTTGATATACAACTGGATATCCTTCTCGGGATCCTCCGCCTCCAGAAACAGTAACTGTGCCACTACAATGCTGGCTGTCGTCTCATTGACTTCCTCACCCAGAAAGATGATTCTGTCTTTTAAAAGTCTTGAATAAATATCGTAAGAGCGTTCGCCCCTGCTAGTTTGTTCAATGACATAAGGAACTAAACTCATATATATGCCTCCTTGACGAATTTATTTCTCTTTTGCCTCATTTACCACAAACTCAACGGCTTTTGTGATCGCAAGATCTTCCTTGATCTGCCCGATCGCCTTCTCATTGTCACCGAGCATCTCTTTTACCTTGTCTACTTCCATATTGTAGACTTCGCCCATTCTCTTTAACTCTTCCTCATAGTCCTCATCGGAAGCCTGAATGTTCTCTGCCGCAACGATCGCCTCAAGCACCAGTCTGGACTTGATCTTTCTCTCTGCCTGCGGCTTCACCTGCTCTAACATCTTATCAGCGTCAAGGCCTGTGAACTGGAAGTACTGCTCCAGGGAAAGACCCTGCATCTGCAGTCTCTGTGCAAAGTCCTGAACGATCTGTCTCTGCTGTGTCTCAAGCATCGCATCCGGAATGTCCATGGATGCGTCAGCAATGATCGCATCGATGACTGCCTCTTCCTTTGCGTTCTTAGCGTCCTTTTCCTTCTTCTCTGTCAGTTTTGCCTTAATGTCGGCTTTGTACTCATCCAGTGTATCGAACTCGGAAACCTCGCTCGCGAACTCGTCATCCAGCT
>CAMGRE010000068.1 GCA_946061355.1 uncultured bacterium
CAGAACGACCTCGGATATCTTGTAGGTGTATTTGCAGCAAGCATGACAACAGATACATCCATCGAGAATATCAATGAAGATCCGGTCATCGGTTTTGTAGGCGGTGTTGACAGCCCGGTTATCAACGATTTCCTGTATGGATTTATCGTAGGTGCACAGTCTGTTAATCCTGATATCAAGATTGATACACGTTATACCAACGATTATGTAGATACCGCTATCGCAAAAGAGTACGGCGTATCTATGGTAAATGACAACAAGTGCGATATCATCTGGGGTGTTGCAGGTAACGCCGGAAACGGTGCTGCAGAGGCGGCTCTGGAGACCGGCAAGTGCTGGTTCATCGGTGTGGACTCCGATCAGGAGCTGACGCTGAGTTCTGACCTTGCAGCAATCACGCTGACCTCCGGACTGAAGAATATCAACAAGTCCATGATCTGGCTCTTTGATGAGTGGGATAAGGGCAATACTTATTGGGGACAGCTTGTAACTCTTGGTATCGCTGAGGATGGTGTTGGTATCGTAACAGATAAGAACTATCAGAAATATGCATCCGATGAGACAAAGGCAGCCGTTGAGGCAGCTCAGAAAGCGATCCTGAACGGAGAGATCGAGGTTCCTTCAGCATTAACAGATCCTGACGGAGCAGCAGCTCTCAGAGATGAGGTTCGTCCTTAGTTTCAGAGAAAGAAATTATTAAGATAATAGGGAAATCGCTGCGCAGTACAGGTAACGGTGCAGCGATTTTTCTGTACAGGATATGGCAACACCCGAAAAAATGTATTAGGAGGCCTGCATTATGGCAGAGTATAACAGCGAATATGCCGTAGAAATGCGACACATTTCCAAGGTATATCCCAATGGCGTTGCGGCGAATCAGGATGTGGATCTGTGTGTCCGAAAGGGAGAGATTCATGCGTTGATGGGCGAGAACGGCGCCGGGAAATCAACACTGATGAAGATGCTGTTTGGTCTGGAACAGCCGACCAGCGGCGAGATCATCGTAAATGGGGAGAAGGTAAATCTGACATCGCCCACCGTGGCGATCGCTCATGGGATCGGAATGGTGCATCAGCATTTCATGCTGGTTCCCAGCCTTACCGTGGCGGAAAATATGGTACTTGGAATGGTACCAAAAAAGAACGGAGTACTGATTGATTATGCGAAGGCAGTAGAGATTACGAAGGAGTATTCCGAGAAATTTAATCTTGAAGTGGATCCGGATGCCAAGGTGATGGACATTCCTGTCGGAATGAAGCAGAAGGTAGAGATCTTAAAAGCTCTGGTGAGAGGAGCCAAGATCCTTATTCTTGATGAGCCTACTGCTGTTCTGACCACGCAGGAGACGTCAGAACTGTTCAAAGAGCTGGTGAACCTGAAGAAACAGGGATATACGATCATCTTTATTTCCCACAAGCTGAATGAGATCATGCAGATCACAGACCGCTTGTCGGTGCTTCGTGGCGGAAAGTTCATGGGTGTCCGCGAGACAAAGGATGTGACACCGCAGGAGATCTCCAGACTGATGGTCGGCAGAGATGTTGTACTGACGGTGGAGAAGGATCAGGCAAAGCCTACAGATACGGTGTTGTCTGTGCGTGATCTGGAATATGTCAATGAATACGGCAAGACGATGGTCAATAAACTGTCCTTTGATGTGCGCAAAGGTGAGATCCTTGGGATTGCCGGTGTGGAAGGCAACGGACAGAAAGAACTGGTTGACATCCTGTTCCAATTCGCTACAGCGGGAGGCGGTTCCGTGACTGTCAATGGGGAGAATATTCTGGGGCTCAATCAGGCGCAGATCCGTGAAAAGGGCGTAGCACTGATTCCGGAAGACCGTATGTTGTACGGAATTGCAGGTGACGCTTCTATTGAGGAAAATCTGATCTCCGACAGATGCGGTAAGAAGGAACTCAATTCCGGTCTGATGTTCAATATGAAAAAGATCCATCAGATGTCAAAACAGTTGATCGAAGATTATATCATATTGTGTAAATCGGCGGAGCAGAAAGTCGGCATGCTTTCCGGCGGAAATATTCAGAAGGTTGTGGTTGCCAGGGAGTTTTCCAGCAATCCCCAGCTGATTATTGCTGATCAGCCTACCAGAGGTATCGATGTCGGCGCTACGGAGTTTATCCGCAAGAAGCTGGTGGAACTTTCCAGATCGGGTATTGCAGTACTGTTGATCTCTGCGGATCTCAATGAGGTTATGGAGCTTTCGGACAGTCTGATCGTCATGCACGGTGGCAGGATAGCCGGATATTTTGAGGATGCTTCCAAGTTGGATGATGAGATGATGGGTGAATATATGCTCGGACTGAAACGTCAGAGTGAAGAGGAGATAAGGAGGGTGTGCCATGAGTAAGAAAGCGAGTCTGAGATTCAGTATTCTGCGCGGTTTTGTGGCAATCCTGATCTCTTTGTTTATCGCATCGATTTTGATCTTTATCAGTGCAGAGGGCGGCAGCTTCGGCGAGAAGTTATCATCGACCGGAGAGGCGCTTGTCTATCTGATCGTGAGACCGATCCTGAACGGAAAGGGAGCTTTTTCCGTCAAGAGTCTGACGGATATTCTGGCCTGCATGATCCCGACAATCTTTACAGGTCTTGCGACATGCGTGATGTTTTCGGCAAATCAGTTTAACCTTGGTGCCGAGGGTGGCATCATGCTCGGTGCGTTTGTTTCCGCACTGGTAGCAATCTATGTCCCGATGGGAACGGGAATTCATATGGTAGTTGCTGTTCTCGCGGGTGCGGTTTCCGTAGCGGTGATGATGCTGATACCGGGTATTCTGAAGGCAAAGCTCGATGTGTCGGAAATGGTTTGTTCGCTGATGCTCAACTATGTTGTCATGTATGCGATCAAGTTTATGATGAATACTTATTTTGCGGATAAGACCAAAGGACAGGTTCAGTCGCTTCCGTTTGAAAAGACGGCGCTTGTTCCGCAGCTTATCAACAATGGTTCCAAGCTGACATGGGGATTTATACTTGCTCTGATCTTTGTGGCGCTCACAGCGCTGTTTATGTATCGCACCAGATGGGGATATGCGATCAGAATGATCGGTATTAATCGTGATTTTGCAAAATATTCCGGTATGAAGGTGGCTGCCATCATCGTTGCGTCACAGGTGATCGGCGGTGTGCTCGCAGGTCTGGGCGGCGGCGTTGAGATGTTAGGGCGCAATGAGTTCTATTCCTGGAGTGCGCTTCCGGGTTATGGCTGGACGGGTATCACCATAGCATGTATTGCCGGCAACAATCCTATTCTGGTTCCGTTGGCAGCGTTCTTTATCGCTTATCTGGATAAAGGCTGTAATCTGATGGCGACCTACTGTGGTATTCCGGCGCAGCTGATCGACATCATTCAGGCTGTAATTTTCTTATTCTTTGCGGCAGAGCAGTTCCTGTCCGGCTACAGACAGAAGCTGGTAGTGCGTTCTGCGCAGCAGGAGCTCCGTGAGAAGGAGGGACAAAAATGAGTAATGTGTTATCTTCGATTCTGTCGGCAGAATTTTTCTTTTCTATTATACGTATTACTTCTCCGATCCTGTTTGCTACGCTTGGCGCAGTGATTGTTGAGAAAGCGGGAATCTCCAACATCGGTCTGGAAGGTATCATGATGATTTCGGCATTGTTCGGTTCCCTCTGTGCATACTGGTCCTCCTCGTGGTTTGTAGGGCTTCTGGCGGCTATGATCGTGGGAGTGATCGTCGCACTGATTATGAGCGTGTTCGCTTTCCAGTTAAAGACAGATATTATCCTTGTCGGCATTGCGATCAACATGATTGGTTCCGGCGGTACGATCTTCCTGGTGAAATCCATCACAAATATGACAGAGGGAGAGGCACTGTCGTCCACGACATCGTTGATCACGAGTGAACTTCAGATTCCGACTGTCCAGATTCCTCTGATCCAGAATATCCCGGTGATCGGACCGATCATTTCCGGACACTCGCTGCTTACATACCTGGCGTTTCTTCTGGTATTTCTGACATGGGTTCTCTTATATAAGACATCGCTTGGACTGAATCTGCGGTCTGTCGGAGAGAATCCCAATGCGGCGTCCTCCGTCGGCGTCAGTGTCACCAGAGTGCGCTATACGGCGATGGCATTATCCGGTCTGATGGCAGGTCTGGGCGGAGCGTTTATGTCGATGTCGTATGCGATGGGATGGTCACTAAACATGGTTGCAGGACGAGGCTTTATCGCGTTGGCTGCTCAGGCAATGGGAAGCGGAGAGCCGTTCGGGGCAATGCTTGCGACGATCGTGTTCGGATTTGCCCAGGCGTTCGGAATCAAACTGTCCTCGATCGGACTTGACTCCAATCTGTCCTCACCGATTCCGTATATCATTACCATTATCGGTCTGGTAGTCTTTGCGATCGTAAAGCGCAAAAGAGATGCGAAGCGAGTTGCGGCTGTGGGAGCAAAGCAGAGAAAGGAGAAATAATTATGGCAGACAGGATTCCGGTCATTCTGGATGGAGATCCGGGACATGATGACGCGATCGCATGGATGCTCGCTGCATCAAGCCCGCTTTTGGACATTCGCGCAGTGACTTCAGTCTGCGGTAATCAGACAATAGAGAAAACAACATATAATGCACTCAGAGTCTGCACACTTCTTGGACTGAAGTGCCCGGTGGCAAAAGGGCGTCCGACGCCGATGGTGGCGGAACCGATGACTGCCGCGGCAGTTCACGGCAATACGGGACTGGATGGTCCCGTGCTGCCGGAGCCGGCTATGGAACTGGAAAAGGAAGGCGCGGTGGAGCTGATGGCAAGAGTCCTCCGGGAAAGTTCCGAGCCGGTACAGATTGTTACCACCGGTCCTCAGACAAATGTGGCAACTCTGCTGGTATCATATCCGGAACTGAAGGAGAAGATACGCGGTATCAGCTTTATGGGCGGCGGGATTGCCTATGGGAATTGGTCCTGTGCGGCGGAGTTTAATATCCTGGTTGATCCGGAGGCTGCACAGATCGTAAGCAACAGTGGTCTTCCTATTATCATGTCGGGGCTTGATGTAACGGAGAAAGCGTTGATCTTTCCCGAAGATTTTGAAAGGATCCGTGCGGTCGGCAATCCTGTGGCAAAGGTTGTCGCAGAGTGGCTGGAGTTCTTTTATGAATTTCACCGCAAGATTGGCTACGAAGGTGCACCGGTGCATGACGCGGTAGCTGTAACGGCGCTGATCCGGCCGGAACTTCTGGATATGCAGGATATGTATGTGGAGATCGAGACAAAAGGCGAATACTGCCGGGGCACGACTGTCGGTGATGTAAGGAAAACGATGAACAAAGAGCCGAATATGAGAGTCTGCATGGGAATTGACAGGAAAGGTTTTGCAGATCTGCTTGTTGAGGCGGTAAAAACATATGATAAGGGGGCAGAGTGATGAGTAAAATACCTGTATGGATCGATTGTGACACAGGCGTTGATGATGCGGCTGCCCTGCTTACGGCGAATCAGCTTGACAATGTGCAGATTGTGGGACTCAGCACAGTCGCGGGAAATGTCCCGCTTGACAAGACGACAGTAAATACGCTGAAGATATGTGATCTGATGAAAAAGGATTATCCCGTCTATATGGGAGCAGACAGACCATGGATCCGTCCGTATGTCGATGCTTCCGATGTGCACGGAAATGACGGACTCGGCGGTGCGCCACTCCCGGCTCCGAGCCGGAAACCGGAGAACAAAAAGGCGTGGGATGCATTGTATGAGGAGGCGGTTCGTCAGGATGGTGAACTGGTTCTGGTTGCGATTGGGCCACTGACCAATGTCGCTACCGCATTGACGCTCCATCCTGATCTGAAGGATTATCTGAAGAAAATATTGATCATGGGCGGAGCAGCAGTCGGAGGCAACCGCACTGCCAGTGCGGAATTTAATATTTATGTCGATCCGGATGCCGCGCAGACGGTGTTCCGCTGCGGGAAGCAGATCACAATGTTTGGACTGGATGTGACACAGAAGGCTTATGTCACGGCGGAGGAAATGGACAGAATCGCAGAGAAGGTGACACCGGTCACTACTTTTTTCAAGGAGAGCATGGCGCCCAGAATGCCGTTTTATGAAGATCTCGGGATTGTGGGAGTGTGTCTTCATGATGTCTGCCCGATGCTCTACTTAAAATATCCTGAGATATTTGAACTGGAGGAAGCAGGCGTGTATGTCGAGACACAGGCGGAGCTTACTCTCGGGAAAACCGTGACTGATCTGTTCAGCGATCATCAGTTTGAGAAAAAGAATGCCATGGTTGCGCTGCGTGTTGACAGGGAAGCGTTTTTCAGGCATTTCTCGGACGCGCTGCAGTCATATTAAGGAGGAACGGATGATGGTTCAGCCACATATTCAGCTGGATGAAACTTTAGATGTTAAATATGCTATTCTTCCGGGAGATCCGGCGAGAGTGGATCGTATCGGCAAATTTTTGGACGATATGCAGGAACTTGCGTTTAACAGAGAGTATAAAAGCATACGCGGTACTTACAAAGGGGTGCCGGTGGTTGCCCTCTCCACAGGAATCGGAGGAGCTTCCATGGCGATTGCTGTGGAGGAATTGCATAGTCTCGGTGTAACACATTGTATCAGGATCGGTTCCTGCGGTGCGATCCGGGAAGGGATCGCATTGGGAGATCTTGTGCTGGTAAACGGCGCGGTCAGAGATGATGGAGCGTCCAAGACCTATGTGCCGCTTCAGTACCCCGCCATACCGGATACGGAACTTTTGCTGGCATGCGTGGAGAGTGCGAAGGAACGAAAAGACGTGTATCATCTCGGCATCGCCAGAAGTCATGACAGTTTTTACATTGATAATGAGGAAGAGGTCAGTTCGTACTGGGGTGCAAGAGGTGTGATCGGTTCCGATATGGAGACGGCCGCCCTGTTTACCATAGGAAGGCTCAGAGGAATGAAGACGGCGAGCATCTTAAACAATGTTGTGGTATGGGGAGAGGATACCGGAGATTCCATCGGCTCCTATGTGGACGGAGAGAGCCGGACGGCAATCGGAGAGAGGGAAGAGATACTGGTCGCGCTGGAAGCGTTCGTTAAAACAGAAAAGAGATGATGTATCGCTGCAGCTTTAGATCAGCTGCAGCTGTTCAAAGATTTCATCGGAAAGCTGCGCATTGTTTTCTTCTACAATGGCAGCTGAATAACGGTTGGCTTTGGAAATGGCATCCTTCATGGAATCGCCCCGCTTCAGACAGGAGATTACGGTGCCGATGTGTGAATCGCCGGCACCGACCGTATTGATCTGAGTGGCATTGATCGAAGGGATCAGCTCATCCGTTGAATCGTCTTTATAGTAAGCGCCTTTCTCTCCCAGTGTTATGATCACGGTGTTTCTTGTAGCCTGGTACAGAGATTCGGCAGCTTTTTCTATTGTGGGCTGCTTTGTAAAGGTGAGCGCTTCCGTCTCGTTCAGATGAAGAACGGGAGACAACGCAAACAGACGGTTCATCCGTTCTTTAGGAAGGATGTTGATGCGGGGTCCCGGGGCAAAATATACGTTATATTCCGGATGTGCCTCAAGAAAATCGATGATATGTGTGTTATCGTTTTCTTCTATTTCCAATCCACAGATATAGACACTGTCGATGGAATCAGTATCAAGGGAATCAAACCATTCCGGACGGAAATGATATTCCGCGCCGCGATGGCAGACGAAAGTCCGTTCACCGGAATCTTCGATGAAGCAGTAACAGCATCCGCTCATTGTATCAGGAACATAGATGGGATCGGGAATCCCTTTTTGACAGAGGGAATTGCGCACGAAATCTCCGTAGGCACCTGTTCCCGCAGGAGAAAACAAGATATAAGGAACCTGAAAATGACGAATTGCATCGGAGACATTGTAGGCGCAGCCGCCAAGAGTCATGCTTTGGCTCTTCACGTGCACGTCTTCACCCGTCTTGGGAAGCCTTTCCACAGAGATGATAACATCGGCAACTGTAGAGCCGATCACTAATACTTTTTTCATGATGATTACCCCTGAATAGATTTCAAATACAAGGGAATTGTATCACAGAAGGGACATAAAGTGAAACAAAAAAGAATATTTTTGAAAAATGCCACGTTACTTACCGAAAAAGGAGATATTCTGCGTCATAAAAATATTTTTATTAAGGAAGGAAAAATCTGTTCCGTGACGGATGAAGGAGCACAGATACCGGAGTGCGATCAGATCCTGGATTGTACCGATTATTATGTGTCACCGGGTCTTGTCAATCTGCATTGTCACTGTGCAATGAATATCTTTAAGGGGATTGCGGAGGATGTTTCCGCAGATGCCTGGTTCAATGAAAATATCTTCCCCTACGAGAGCAGACTGACATCGGATGACGTTTATGTCGGAACGAAACTGGGCGTTGCCGAGATGCTGAATGCGGGTGTCACTGCATTTGCTGATCACTATTTTGAGGAGGAGGCTGTTCTGCAGGCGGTTCTCGACATGGGGATCCGGGCGGATATCGCACCTACCATATTCGGAACGGCGCCGGACTTTGCAGGCAGACTGGACGCGGTCAGCGATTTCTGTGAGAGGAACAGGAACCGATCAGATCTTGTGGCAGTGAGGTTTGGTCCGCATGCACCGTATACCTGCCCGCCCGATACCTTAAGAGAAATTGTGAAACGCGCGGAAGAAATGGATCTGAATCTGCATATGCATATTTCTGAGACCAGAGAACAGGTAGCAGCCAGCAGAGAACTTTATGGAAAAACACCCTTCACAATGGCTTATGAGAGTGGAGCCTTTGAACGGCAGCTGTTGGTGGCACACGGATTATGGGTGGAAGAAGAGGATATGGCATATCTGGCGGAGCAGACCTGGTTTGCAATGTGTGCAAAGACATACGAGAAGCTGGCGATGGGTACGGGTCTTGCTTTCCGGAAGCATAAAGAACTCAAATTTTCCTTTGGAACAGACGGAGCGGCCAGCTCCAATACATTGAATATCTGTGAACAGGCGAGACATTATGCGCTCCTTGGCAAATTTGAGAGTTGGGATCCATGCACGTATGAGACGATCGAAATATGGAAGGCGATGATGCGGGGACATGAGGCATTGTCTTTCCATACCGGCAGGATTGAACCGGGATATGCCGCCGATCTGGTAATCTGGGATCTGAAGAAGCCGAACACCTGGCCTGTATATCATCCGATTACTTCTATACTATATAGCAGTGAACCTTCCAATGTGGCATACACGATGGTGAACGGTATTTTCCTGAAGGAAGACGGCAGGCTTCGGGTGGATGAAAGCGCATTGCTTGATGAGGGTGCAAAGGTCCAGAAAGCATTGCTTGAACGGGGAAAGGGCAATGCACAGGTATTTTATTAGGAATAAAGAGGTGAGATGGAATGAAAGTATTGATGATCAACGGATGCGTGCGCGGAGAGAAATCCAGATCGTGGAAGCTGGCAGAGGCTTTTCTTGCAGAGATGAAAAAAAAGGCACCGGCAGATATGCAGTACGAACAGCTTGATCTTGCAGCGATGGACTTTAAGCCGCTTGTCGGGGAATTCTTTGAAGCGCGGGAGGAGCTTCTTGCTGCGGGTAACAGAGAACACGAAAGATTCCGGTATGCCCATCAGTTTGCAGAAGCCGATGTTTTGTTGGTGGCAGCGCCATTCTGGGATCTGAGTATTCCGGCGATCGTGAAGCTCTATATCGAGAATATTTCGGTGGAAGGCATTACGTTCGGATGTGATGAGACGGGAATGCATGGTTTGTGTAAGGCCAAGGAGTGCATTTTCTTTACCACCAGAGGCAGTGTGTATGGAGATGGTGATCTGGAGCATGGTGCAAGCTATCTGAGAGCACTCTGTAAGATGTATGGTATTGACCGTTTTACCTGTATATGTGCTGAGGGGATTGATGCGTTTCCCGATAAACAGGATGAGATCATGAGGCAGGCACTGGCGGAAGCAGAGGAGGAAGCAAAAAGGATATTTTAGTTTCTTATGGAAGGAGTAGACGGAAAATGAAGCAATATCAGAGAGTATTTGTAGTTGTTTTGGATTCTCTCGGAATCGGTGCAATGCCGGATTCTGAAAAATTTGGTGATGTGGGGGTGGATACCTTCGGTCATATCATCGAGGCGGCAGGACCGCTTCAGATCCCGAATCTGACAAGGCTAGGCATGATGAATCTGCATCCTGCAGCGGGAATGGAGATTGCAGAAGTACCTGAGGGGCGTTATATGCGTCTCGGAGAAGCCAGCAACGGAAAGGATACTATGACCGGGCATTGGGAGATGATGGGACTCAAGACAGAGAAACCTTTCAAAACCTTTACGGATACCGGATTTCCCAAAGAATTGATTGAAGAACTGGAAAAAAGGTGCGGAAAGCGCGTGATCGGAAACAAGAGTGCGAGCGGAACGGAAATTCTTGAAGAACTGGCGGAAGAAGAAATTGCGACAGGTGCCATGATTGTCTACACTTCTGCGGATTCTGTACTGCAGATTTGCGGAAACGAGGAAACTTTTGATCTGGAAAACCTTTATCGTTGCTGCAAGATTGCAAGAGAGATCACGATGAAGGAAGAATGGAAGGTCGGACGCGTGATTGCCAGACCATATGTCGGGAAAAAGAAGGGCGAGTTCGTGCGAACCAGCAATCGTCATGACTATGCGGTAAAGCCTTCCGGAAGAACCGTTATGAATGCGCTTAAGGATGCAGGATTTGATGTGATCTCTGTCGGAAAGATCAATGATATTTTCTCCGGAGAAGGAGTTACGGAAAGCAATCATTCCAACAGTTCCGTTCACGGAATGGAGCAGACGATTGATATTTGTAAAAAGGATTTTAGCGGACTGTGCTTTACGAACCTCGTGGACTTTGATGCGAAATGGGGGCATCGCAGAGATCCGAAGGGGTATGGCCATGAGATCGAACTTTTTGATGAGAAGCTGGGTGTTCTGTTAAAAGAGCTTCGCGATGATGACCTTTTGATCCTCACGGCAGATCACGGAAATGATCCGACTTATACGGGAACAGATCATACGAGAGAATATGTTCCGTTTATTGCTTACTCACCTTCCATGGAGCAGAAAGGGAAAATGGAAAACCGCGATACCTTTGCGGTGATCGGAGCAACCATTGCGGACAATTTCGGAGTGGAAATGCCTGCCGGAACGATCGGGGAATCCGTTCTGACGGAACTGATATAAATAAGCATTTTTATTTTACACAAATTTTTCAAAACTGTTGACAATCGACGGGAAAAAGTGCTATCATAAAATTCCACCGTGGAAAACGGTGGAATTACTTTCTTATAAAAGTATAAAAAAGGTCTTGACACAGACAGAGGCTGATGATATGATATCAGAGTTGCGTCT
>CAMGRE010000069.1 GCA_946061355.1 uncultured bacterium
AATCGTATTATATTGTTTGGCGATACTTTTTCCGCGATGTCATAATAATGGGAAGCTTTTCATAAGATGTGGGAGGAGGCGGACATGAAATATAAATTGTTGGAAGTATTGATGGTGTTAGTGCTGTTTCTGTGTTTTGCAGGATGCGCTGAGAACACGGACAGGACAAAAAAACTGAACGATCTGGATTTTACCGTACTCTCAGAGGAAACGATCCCGGAGGAGTTGAAAGTGATACTGGAGGAAAAGAAGCAGGAACCGTATAAGCTGACATTTGAGGATGATGATTTCCTGTATATCTGCATTGGTTATGGTGAGCAAAAAAGCGGTGGCTACAGCATCGCCGTACAGGAACTGTATGAGACACAGAATGCGGTCTATATCCATACGAATCTTCTGGGACCGACAGAGGAGGAATCCAAAAAGCAGGCGCCGTCCTGGCCTCACATTGTAGTGAAAACACAAAAGAAGGATAAGACGGTTGTGTTTGACTAAGGCTTTCGATATAATGATGGAGAAAGTTGGAGGAAACCATATGCTTTTGATAAAGAACGGATATATTGTGGATCCGGCTTCCGGAAAAGAGGGAAAGCAGGATATCCTGATCGATGATGAGAGCGGCAGGATCCTGCGCATGGGAGACGGAAAAGAGTGGGATATGGATGCGTCAGATCTCTGTCATGTAACGGTTTACGATGCGGAGGGCTTGACGGTGGCGCCCGGACTGATCGACACCCACGTACATTTCAGGGATCCCGGATTCACCTACAAGGAGGATATCAACAGCGGCAGTCTGGCTGCGGCAGCGGGCGGCGTGACGAGCGTGATCCTTATGGCAAACACAAAGCCGACAGTAGATAATGAAGAAACGCTGCGCTATGTGCTGAAAAAGGGCAGGAATACGGGAATCCGGGTGGAATCCTGCTGTGCCGTGACCAAAGGACTGCAAGGAAAAGAACTGACAGATATGTCAGGTTTGATCCGGGCGGGAGCTGCCGGTTTTACGGATGACGGGATCCCGATCCTGTCAGAACAGCTGGCGGTTCAGGCGATGGAGCAGGCGCACCGGTTGGGCACTGTCTTAAGCTTCCATGAGGAGGATCCTGCTTATATTCACAACAATGGGATCAATGCGGGGAAGGCTTCTGAGCATTACGGAATAGGCGGTTCTCCGAGGGAAGCCGAGATCACGATGGTGGAACGGGATATCCGTCTGGCGGAAAAGACCGGAGCCGTGATCTGCATCCAGCATATCAGCGCGCGGGAATCTGTGGAGTTGGTCCGTCAGGCAAAGAAAAGAGGAGTCTCCGTTCATGCGGAGGCGACACCGCATCATTTTACTTTGACCGAGGCGGCAGCGATCCGGTATGGGACGCTTGCCAAGATGAACCCGCCGCTCAGGGAGGAAGCGGATCGCCTCGCGATTATAGAAGGGCTTAGGGATGGAACGATCGATATCATTGCGACGGATCACGCGCCTCACAGTAGGGAAGAGAAGGACAAGCCCATCACCGAAGCGCCGAGCGGGATCATCGGGCTGGAGACATTGCTTTCGCTGGGGATTACTTCCCTTGTGGAGACAGGGCAGCTTACCATGATGGAGCTTCTGAGCAAAATGACCTGCAATCCGGCAAAACTGTATGGACTGGACAGAGGGTATCTCACAGAGGGAGCGGTTGCGGATCTGGTTCTGTTTGATCCAAAGAAAGAGTATGAGATGAAGGAATTTGCTTCCAAATCATGCAATTCGCCGTTCCTGGGCTGGAAACTGACCGGAAAGGTGATTGCGACGGTCTGCGACGGAAAGATCATTTATGATACGCGGGATGAAACAGTGCGGAAATAAGAAACACATATGAAAGGATTTAAGTGGACAGGAAAGGAACAGGGATGGAACAAAAGACAGCTTTGAAGAAAAAAGAGACGGCAAGGGTGCTGTCCCAGACGCGGATCGCGCCGGGAATTTATGACATGTGGATCGCAACCGATCTCGCTGCTCAGGCAAAGCCGGGACAGTTTATCGCGGTTTATCCGAAGGACAAAAGTACGCTGCTGCCGAGACCGATCAGTATCTGCGAGGCGGACCCGGACAAGGAGGCACTGCGCATTGTATACCGCGTGGCGGGAAAGGGTACGGAGGAATTTTCAAACTATCAGGAAGGAGATTCCGTGGACATCATGGGAACTCTCGGGAATGGATTCCCGATGGAAAAGGCATCCGGGAAGACAGTTCTGCTCATGGGCGGTGGAATCGGCATCCCGCCTCTTGTGGAACTGGCAAAAGAGCTGAAGGAGCGAGGAAAAGCAGAACAGATCCTGATCACGGCAGGCTACCGCGATGATAACCTGTTCCTGGCGGAGGATCTGTCACAGTATGGGGAATTTTATCCGGCGACGGAGGACGGTAGCGCCGGGGCAAAGGGAAATGTCATGGATGCGGTGGCGGCGCAGGGATTAAAGCCCGATGTGATCTTTGCCTGCGGGCCCATGCCCATGCTGCGTGCCATCAAGGGGTATGCGTTTGAATCGGGAATCGAGGCGTACATTTCGCTGGAGGAGCGCATGGCGTGCGGTGTCGGAGCATGTCTGGGCTGCGTGTGCAAAACAACAAAGAAGGATAGCCATTCTCATGTGAATAATGCGAGGATCTGTACCGACGGTCCGGTGTTTGAAGCAAAGGAGGTGGAGATCTGATGAAGACGGCAGTGACAATTGCGGGTGTGACATTTCAGAATCCGGTTATGACGGCATCGGGAACCTTTGGCTCCGGCATGGAGTACAGTGAGTTTGTCGACCTGAACAGGCTGGGTGCGGTGGTGACAAAAGGCGTTGCCAATGTGCCATGGCCCGGCAATCCCACACCTCGCGTGGCGGAGGTATACGGCGGTATGCTCAACGCCATCGGTCTGCAGAATCCGGGAATCGATGTCTTTATCGAGAGGGATATCCCTTTCCTGAAGCAGTATGATACGAAGATTATTGTAAATGTGTGCGGCAAAACAGTGGAAGATTATCTTGAGGTCGTGGAGCGGCTGGGAGATACGGATGTGGATATGCTTGAGATCAATGTGTCCTGCCCTAATGTGAAAGAGGGTGCGATTGCCTTTGGACAGAAGGCGGATTGCCTCTATGACATTACCGATCAGATCAAAAAGCATGCAAAACAGCCGGTCATCATGAAACTCAGCCCGAATGTTACAGATATCACAGAGATGGCGAGAGCGGCTGAGGCTGCAGGAAGCGACGCGATCTCCCTGATCAATACAATCACGGGAATGAAGATCGATATTCATAAGCGGCAGTTTGTGCTTGCCAACAAGACGGGGGGCATGTCCGGTCCGGCGATCAAGCCAGTGGCAGTGCGTATGGTATATCAGTGTGCCAATGCGGTTAAGATTCCCATTATCGGAATGGGAGGCATTGCTGACGCCTCGGACGCCATTGAGTTCATGATGGCGGGAGCGACTGCAGTCAGTGTGGGCGCGATGAATTTTGTGAATCCCTACACCACGATCGAGATGGTGGAAGGAATCGCACGATTCATGGAAGAACAGCATATCGAGGATATTAATGACATCATTGGCTGTGTGAAATAGAATATTTATGAGGAATATACCTCCATATTTCTGCATACCTTAGTGTTAAGCAGACGTATGGAGGTATTTTGATGGAACTGGTAAAAAAGAATATACATATGGATCGGATCAAATGTAAAGCCAGCACCCAGATTACCCTGGAGGATGATTGCAATGTGCCGGACAGTAAACCGGATGTGGAGCGGCTGATTCTCGATAAAGGTGAAATCAGAGTGGAGGAGATGAAAGCGTCACAGGATCACGTGAGCGTGCGCGGCAAGCTGTGCTTCAAGATCCTGTACCGCACACAGGAGGATAGGGAGAGCCTGTGCTGTATGGAAAACAGCCTCCCCTTTGAGGAACAGATTCACATGGAGGGCGTCGAAAATGGAGATCCGTTGTCTGTTCAATGGCTTCTGGAGGATATGAAGGTCAGCATGATCAATTCCAGAAAGTGCAATATCCAGGCGGTTGTCAGCCTGAGCCTTTCCGTGGAAGAGTTGTACGACGAGGAGGCTGCGGTGGAGCTGTATGCGGAGGAACCTGTGGAATCCAGGAAAAAGCTGGCTTCCCTTGCGGAGATCGCTGTGCGCAAAAAGGACATTTTCCGACTGAAGGAGGAGCTGGAGATCCCGAGAGATTACCCGAACATTTTCCAGACTCTGTGGGATGAGATCAGTCTGAGTGAAGTGGAATTCATTCCGAAGGATGAGAAACTGTCGATCCAGGGAGAGCTGCAGATTTTCCTGTTATATGAAGGGGACAGTGAGGAGCGTCCGGTCAAATGGTATGAGAAATCTGTGCCGTTCAGCGGTGTGGTGGAATGTCATGACTGCAGGGAGGATATGATTGCTGATATCAGCAGTCAGCTCAGTCACGGTGAGGTGGAGATCAAAGAAGATTTTGACGGGGAAGAGCGTATTTTCGGTCTGGACATCGTGCTTGATCTTGACATAAAGTTATATCAGGAAGAACAGGTGGATATGCTGGCGGATGTGTACGGCGTCACGCGGGAGGTACAGCCGGTCACAAGACAGGGATGCTACAATACGCTCCTGACCAGAACGGATGGCAGAATGAAGTTTGCGGAGAGAGGAAAGCTTGCCTCCGGAGCACCTTCTGTCCGGCAGATCTGTCATTGCAGCGCAAAGATCATGACAGACTCCATGATGGTTGTAGAAAACGGTGTGGAGATTGGCGGAACTGTGGCTGTGGAAGCGCTGTATCTCACCGATGGGGAACCATCCTTTGCGTCATGGCATCAGGAATTTCCTTTTGCGTATACGCTGGAAGCAGAGGGGATCACGGAGAAATGCCGTTATGAGACGGTCCCTTCGGTGGAACAGCTTTCTGTGTCGGCTTTGGACGATGAGGAATTGGATGTGAAAGCGATACTGCAGTTTCAAATGATCGTTTTTGACTGTGTGGCACAGGATATCATCACGGATATCGATGTGAGAGAGATGGATATGGAAGCCAGAAGGGAACTTCCCGGTATCGTGGCCTACATCGCGAGGGACGGGGATAATCTCTGGCAGCTTGGCAAGAAGTATTACGTGCCCATGGATCAGATCCGGGAAACCAACCATCTGACAGGGGACGAACTGAAGACGGGAGACAAAATCCTGATTGTGAGATAGCAGGGATGGCGGGACTGATGCGTAATGCACAGTCCCGCTTTTGTTATGGCTGCGAGAAGCGTATCCTGTGTTCCTGCAAAAACCCGTGTTGACAAATTGTCAGAAAACTTTTATGATGTAGGCACAAAAGGGGAGGAATGATCTTCCCGAAAAAAGGAGGTTCCTGTTATGAGTAAAAATTTTGTAATTGCCATTACCCGTACCTGCGGAAGTGGCGCAACATCCATCAGCAAGCAATTGGCAGACGATCTCTGCATTGACCTGTATGACAGAAAGCTTCTGCAGCTTGCATCCGATGACAGCGGCATCAATGAAGCCCTGTTCGCCCAGGCGGACGAGCATGTGAAGAACAGTTTGCTGTATCGTGTTTCCAAGAAGGTATACAATGGTGAGCTGATCCCGCCGGAGAGTGATGACTTCACCTCCAATGACAACCTTTTCAATTATCAGGCAAAGGTTTTGAAGGAACTGGCGGAGAAAGAGTCTTACATATGTATCGGACGTGCTGCGGATTATATTTTGAGAGATAATCCGAACCTGATCACAGTCTTTATCTACGCACCTCTGGAAAAATGCATCGATAAGGAGATGGATCGTCTGGGCATCAACCGCAAGCAGGCAGAGAAGCATATCCTCTCCACGGATAAGTACAGAAGGGAATATTACAAATATCACACCGGCAGAGAGTGGGAGAATCCCTACAATTATGACCTGTGTCTCAATACCGGCAAACTGACATATGATCAGTGCGTTGAGGTCATCAAGAACTATCTCCACACCCGTATTGATTGACGGACGTTATCTTGAATGTTTTGTGCAATATAAAGGTTCTTGAAGAATTTTCAAAAATCTTATTGCATTTTCACAAAGATTTATTTATAATACACATCATTAACAGGAACGAAGGAGTTTCAT
This sequence comes from uncultured bacterium, assembly GCA_946061355.1. Classification (GTDB taxonomy): domain Bacteria; phylum Bacillota; class Clostridia; order Lachnospirales; family Lachnospiraceae; genus VSOB01. The sequence goes on from CAMGRE010000069.1 coordinate 6,131, forward strand.
CATTTTGGTGAAGCTCCTTTTTTTTGCGCTTAAGGCGCAGAAAGGAAGATGCTGTTTACACAGCCTGCGCCTCGCGCAGCGGTCAGGAAATCCCGACCGGTTCCTGTTAAGTGCTATGAAAAGCAAAAGGAGGAGAAATTATGAAGAAAAAAATGTTATCCATGTTACTGGCTTTGACTGTAACAGCTTCCCTTGTGGGTTGTGCGACAACAGGCGGAACTGAGACAGCTGCTCCCGCAGCGGATGCTCCGGCAGAGACAGAAGCAGCAGCTTCCGAAGCGCCGGCAGATGCGGCAGCTCCCGCAGCAGAAGGCGACACCATCAAGATCGGTGTATCCGCTCCGATCACCGGCGGTCTTGCGCTTTACGGTGAATCCGCTGTAAACTCTGTGACAATGGCAGTTGATGAGATCAACGCAAACGGCGGTGTGCTTGGCAAACAGCTCGAGGTTGCCGAGTTCGTTGATGATAAGGCTGATTCCACAGAGGCTGTAAATGCATATAACAGACTGGTCAGCGACGGTGTTGTTGCCGTGATCGGTACTTATACATCTTCCTGCTCTATTCCGATGGGCGAGCGTGCCCAGGAAGAGGGAATGCTTCTCCTTTCTCCCTGCGCTACCAATGCGAAGCTGACACAGATCGGTTCCAATATCTTCCGTGCATGCTTCATCGATCCCGTACAGGGACCTATGATGGCGAAGTTCGCTAAGGAAGAGATCGGTGCTACCAAGGCAGCGATCATTTTTGCAAAAGACGATGATTATTCCAACGGTCTTCATGAATCTCTTACAGAGGCATGGAGCGGATACGGACTGGATGTCGTATATGACGGCTCCTGCTCCATCAAAGACGTTGACTACTCCGCACAGGTATCTCAGGTTGTTGCTTCCGGTGCTGACGTACTCTTCTATCCCTGCATGCTTGACACTGTGCCGATCCTGGTACAGCAGGCAAGAGAGGCCGGATTTGAAGGCGCGATCGTAGGCGGCGACGCTTGGGACTGCTCCGATACTTCCGGAAAAGAAGAATATTTCAACAATACATACTATACAAACCATTACGCACCTGAGGATCCTTCAGAGGCAGTTCAGAATTATGTAGCAGCTTACAAAGAAGCATACGGTGCAGATACCCTGACGGCAGCAGGCGCCTGCTACTATGACAGTGTCAAGATGGTTGCACAGGCGATCGAAGCAGCCGGAAGCGCTGAGACATCCGCGATCATCGCTGCAATGACAGGTATGACTTACGAAGGTGTTACCGGTTCCTTCACTCTGGATGAGAACGGCGATCCCAAGAAGCCGATCACATTTGTAGAGTTCCAGGATGGCGCTCCGGTATGGAAGTCAAACGTTATGCCTGAATAAGGGAAGGCAGATACAAATTTGAATTCTTATATATAAAAAACAGATCAAATGAGTCAAATGCGACATGGAGAGTGAATGCTCTCCATGTCGTTTTTCTAAGGATAATTACTAAACAAGAAAGGGAGTGACGTTATGTCATTGTTTGTACAAAGCATCATCAATGGGTTGAACCAGGGCGCCGTCTATGCACTGGTGGCGCTGGGATACACCATGGTGTACGGTATTCTGCGTATGATCAACTTTGCGCATAGTGATTTCATCATGGTGGGCAGTTATACGCTGTTTTATACGATTCCCCTGATGGTGGCTGCCGGCATGCCGGCATGGCTTTCCGTAGTGGTTGCCATAGCCGTCTGTGTGGTTGTCGGTGTAACGGTAGAGCAGGTTGCCTATAAGCCGGTCCGCGGCGCGGGTTCCATGTCAGCGCTGATCACCGCCCTCGCCATGAGCCTGTTCCTCGAGAATCTGGCGCTGGTGCTTTTTGGCGCTAATCCCAAATCCGTACCTGAGATTTTCTCTCTTCCTACATTGAAAGTTCTCGGCATTACACTGCCGTCAAAATATCTTGTGACACTTGCCATCGGTATCCTGATCATGTTCGGACTGCATGTCTTTATCAAGAAGACAACGCTCGGGAAAGCAATGCGTGCCGTGCCTGAAGATAAGCAGGCGTCCACACTGGTCGGGATCAATGTAAACCGCGTGATCACGACCACGTTTGCGATCGGTTCCGGACTTGCCGCTGTCGCGGCGCTGATGTATTGCTCCACCTATCCCAGATGTACGACTGAGATGGGTACCATGCTCGGTATCAAATCCTTTATTGCAGCCGTGCTCGGCGGTATCGGAAGTATTCCCGGCGCCATGATCGGCGGTATCGTCATCGGTCTTCTGGAAATCTTTATCAAGGTGTATCTGGCTCCCGGCTGGTATGAGGCAATCACATACAGCATCCTGATCGTTGTGCTGCTTGTAAAGCCTGCCGGTATCATGGGCAAGAACGTTGGCGAGAAAGTGTAGGTGGTAAATATGTCAAAAAAAATGAAGATATCCTATCTGATCAATCTGATCGGAGTTATTCTTTTGTATCTGGCGATGACCTTTGTTTTTGACAACGGTGTTCTGGGAGCAAAGACAACCTACATTACGGGTATTGCGATCATCGCGATGATGACGATCATTATCGTGTGTTCCCTGAATCTGCTCACTGGATACATGGGCGAGTTTTCCCTGGGACATGCGGGCTTTATGTCCACCGGCGCCTTTTCCTCAGCTGCTGTGACGATCGCAATGTTGGAGGCACACATTGCGCTCCCCACACTTTTGTATTTTATCATTGCCATCCTGGTGGGCGGTCTGTTTTCCGCATTGATGGGCTTTGTGGTCGGCATTCCGGCACTGCGCCTCCGAGGTGATTATCTGGCAATCGTTACTGTGGCATTTGCCGAGATCGTCCGTGTGGCATTTACCAATTTCCCCATCACAGGCGGTGGTAAGACACTGAGCGGTATTCCGAAGGTATCTGATTATCATTATATTTTCTGGGTCACTGTGATCTGTGTCACACTGATGTATATGTATATCCGCTCCCGTTTCGGCAGAGCCGTGATCGCGATCCGCGAGGATTATATCGCAGCTGCGGCATCCGGTATCAACGTAACCCGCTATAAGGTTATGACCTTTGTACTATCCGCATTTTTTGCGGGAGTGGCAGGCGGTATTTATTCCCATTACATGACCGCGATCATTCCCACATTCTTTAATTTTATGAAATCATCCGAGTTCCTTACCATGGTAATCCTGGGAGGTTCCGGATCACTGACAGGCTCCATTATCGGTGCGGCTGTGCTTGCATCGCTTCCGGAGGCACTTAGAGATTTCAGTATCTACCGTATGCTGATCTACTCCGTGGTGCTGGTGATCGTCATGATCTTCAAACCATCCGGAATCTTTGGCACCTGGGAATTCTCACTTCCCAGAATTATCTTTAAACTCTTCGGGAAAAAGGAAGCTAAGGGGGGTGCTGCAAAATGAGTAAAGAAACACCTGTACTGGAAGCAAAAGGACTCGGAATCCAATTCGGCGGTCTGAAAGCTGTAAATGATTTCAGCATTTCCATCGGAAAAAGTGAACTGGTGGGTCTGATCGGTCCGAACGGTGCCGGCAAAACCACGGTGTTCAACCTGCTGACCGGTGTGTATCAGCCGACGGAAGGAACGTATTATCTGAACGGCGAGAAGATGAACGGCAAACAGTCACATCAGGTGGTCGCTGCCGGGATTGCCAGAACCTTTCAGAATATCCGCCTGTTTAAGAAAATGACCGTTCTGGAAAATGTAAAGATCGCATTCAACAAAAGCATGAAATACAGTCTGGCTTCGGCATTTCTTCGTCTACCTTCCTATTGGAAAGAGGAGAATGAGATCGACAGGAAAGCGCGCGAACTCCTTGCATTGTTCAAATTGGAGGATCTTGCGGATCAGGCGGCTGAGAATCTCCCTTACGGACAGCAGAGAAAGCTGGAGATCGCCAGGGCGCTTGCCACTGACATGAAGGTGCTGCTGTTAGATGAGCCGGCTGCCGGCATGAATCCGACAGAGACGGCGGAGTTGTTGGAATCCATCAACCTGATCCGGGACAAGTATCATATTTCCATCCTCTTGATTGAGCATGATATGAGTCTCGTAATGAATATCTGTGAACGAATTGTGGTGCTGAATTACGGTGAGATTCTTGCTACCGGAACACCTGAGGAGATTTCCCAGAATCCCAAAGTAATAGCAGCCTATCTGGGCGATGATTAGGAGGTGCACCATGAACTTATTGGAAGTTAGAGATTTGAATGTACATTACGGTGCGATCCATGCGATCCACGATGTATCCATTGATGTTGAGGCGGGACAGATCGTGACACTGATCGGTGCGAACGGCGCCGGCAAGACGACAATCCTGCATACGATCTCCGGACTGCACAAGGCGACCAGCGGCAGCGTGACTTTAGAGGGGCATGACCTGATCAAGACAGAGCCCAGTAAAATCGTGACGCTGGGCATGGCACATGTGCCGGAAGGCAGACATGTATTTGCCCATATGACTGTGGAAGAAAATCTGGAGATGGGCGCTTTTATCTTCTCCAAAAACAAAGGTGCGACGACAGAGAGCATTCAGGATGTGTATAACCGCTTCCCGAGACTGAAGGAACGCCGCAGACAGCTTGCCGGTACACTCTCAGGAGGCGAGCAGCAGATGCTGGCGGTAGGACGTGCACTGATGGCGAAGCCGAAGCTCCTTCTGATGGATGAGCCCTCGATGGGACTTTCCCCGATCCTTGTGAAGGAGATCTTCAAGATCATTCAGGAGGTACACAGCCAGGGAATTACCGTTCTGCTGGTTGAGCAGAACGCCAGGATGGCGCTGTCCATCGCTGATAAGGCATACGTGCTCGAGACGGGCAGGATCAAGATGAGCGGTGACGCCAAAGAACTGATGAGCAACGACGATGTGAGAAAAGCTTATCTGGGAGTATAATAATAAGGAAAGAGACTGTTGCAGTGTGAACTGATGTGATAGTCTCTTTTTATTTGCCGATTTTATGAAAAAGAGCAGCATATTGCTTTCGAAAAGTGTCCTAGTATCATCCATTTTCGAGGAGGATGATGAACAGGGCGGCGAGGACTGTCTGAGCACTGCCGGTTTTCAAAACTTTGGAT